>JALOAB010000323.1 GCA_023229045.1 Fidelibacterota bacterium | reverse complement strand
CCCCTGCCGGTGGCGCTCCTTTCACGCCAGTATTTGATATTATTGGACGGCCAGTCCTGATTGTTGTAATAAACCTCAGCCGCGAAATAGAGCAGGCAGTTATCAATATCAATCATACTGTCGATATAATCATAGGCCTCGTCGGTGCTCATGTCGTTTGTCGAGATATAATTGATTAATTCGGTATAATGCTGTGAATCGCCGTGAATGACCTGCATATTGCCTTCCAGCATATCAATATTATCGGGATCGACGCCATGCCGATTAGCGACGTAATGCTCATTGATTTTTTCGCGTATGTTATAGATGCCCCAGTATTCGCCATTGAGATAGGCGGCGGCTGGACGGTATTCAAGGTAATCGATATCCAGGTCGCGGATCAGCGATTGCATCATTGCATCCCGGATATGCGTGTACTGAAAATCATTGCCCGAATTTCGCAGGATGAAGGATTTGAAAGTGGTCAAGTCAAAACCGGGAAACAGCGGATATTCGAGAGATGAGGGATTATAGGGATCCTTGAATTTTACGGTAAAGGATTTTTGCGGAAACGAACGGGTATAGGCGCCGTAAATCTCAATTCCACAATCTTCCGAAAAACCGAGACTTTTCTGATCGTCAAAAAACTGAACATGAGCCGGTCGCTCCCAATCCATCCAGTAGTTAGCGCCATGATGCGGCGGATTGGGTGTCCAGCCCGGTCCATCGGCATAAATACCGTAATTGTAATCAAAAAGATTATAGGGATCGGTAATCAGGGAGACGACCGGAAGGTCAGTATCCACTCCGATTAAATAGGTCATATAGGTTACTAGAGACGGCCGCCGGTTATCCTGATAGCGAATGGCTTTAAGCACCGCTGTTTCAGAAATCGCGAAAGGCGCCGTGTAGAGCGCCGAACTGGAGTCCGGATCACTGCCGTCCAGAGTATAACGGATCTCACCGAGGTCGGGAGTCAATTCCACCGTCACGGCAGACGAATATAACCCACCCGGCGCTGAAACCGTAACCGGTTCGGCTAGTTCCAATAGCATTTGACCGGTATTGGCTAAACCCGGGGAAGGTGCCTGGAAAACCCAGGACAGCGCGCCATCACTGGTTCGGCCGTAAGACACGTCTGTTTCCGAATCCGGCACAAAAACGCTGTCCACGATCAAACCGTCACTATCGCTGAGAATAATATTCTCACCGGAGGCGCTGATCTTAAAATTGGTATGCCAGTAAGTGTCGAATTTATTTTTATCGGAAGCAAATACAATCAAATACTGCCCTGGCCCGATAACCGCACTGCCAAATTGCCATTTGGTGATCTCATCAGGATCATCACTGAGATAAAAACTCTCAAGGCTAATCGATGCGGTACTGTCATTGTACAACTCAATCCAGTCCGAGGCATCGCCGTCTTCATCAAAAATGCTGGCGCTGTTGGAAGACACCACTTCGTTAATCACCACTCCGCCCGCACACAAAAAGAGCGGCATGACGATCGACACAAAAATCAATAGTTTTTTCACTTTCTGCTCCAATTCCTTTTCCAGGTTAATTTTACCATACCTACCCGATCAGAATCTGATTCCTATTTTAGCAGGATTAATTTTCTAGTTTGGGAAAAATACTCCGTTTCCATCCGGTAAAAATAAATTCCACTGTCCAATCCGCTTCCATCAAAAGTAACTCTATAATTTCCGGCGGAATGCTTCCCTTCGGCTAAAATTGCTACTTCCCGCCCCAGCGTATCATAAACCTTGATGGTCAGGTGACCGGATACCGGTAACCGGTAACCGATGGTCGTTGTCGGGTTGAAGGGATTGGGAAAATTCTGTTTCAACTCAAAATCATACGGATGCCGGCTTGGTCCTAAGCTCCCGGAAGACGTCTCAGGATGGGATTCGTCAATAAAATTAAACCATTTCAGCATGCAGAATTTTTCTGTCTCGCTACTTTTAAATAACAAGTAAATATCGTGATTTCCGGTCACCGGTGTGGTAATACTCGTCACAAACTCCCGAAAAATAGTCCAGCCTCCGGTGTTTGTGATATCACATTCGGCAATCTTGGTGCCCGATTCTAAAGAATCGAGCCACACCTCAATTATTCCTCCGGTAGCACCACATGAAGCAGTAAAAGCCACCGAATCAGCGGTCATGTTATATTCATCGTTACCAAATTCCACTCCGGCATACAGCGCCCAATCATTATTATGAATCATATCCAACGAACTAATTCCGCCGGTTCGGCGGGATAACGATGTACCGTACTGATTGGCCGGGCACTCGGCTAAAATCGGCGTGTAAGCATCGCGGTATATGTAAAGATCAAACCAGGCGTCATGCGAGCCCTTTACGTACAAACCCTGACGCGTCCCCGTAAAGGTCGAGAAATCGGAATAGGAATCAATTTCGGATACATTCAAGGCTTCGCCTATCTGTATCCAACGGTATCCATCATCACTATAATAACCACTGATCAGGTGATTGATCCGGACTAATTTCAACCAGAGTGTATCTCCCAGGGTATTTTCAACTTCGTATTTGGAACTTTGATAACTAAAATTAATCGATGGTTTTCCGCTATTGGACAGCGTGCTGTAAAGTTTAACATACATAGTCTGATCGCCCCGCATGATCCAAAGCCCGGCCTCATCTGCGATCGATTGAGCCTTGAAGTCCAATTTGGTGATAAGTGAGTAATTATGCTCACCGTCATTCTTTATAACCGTAC
>JALOAB010000322.1 GCA_023229045.1 Fidelibacterota bacterium | reverse complement strand
TCCGGGATAATTCGCAGTCTGGAGGGTAATTTTCTGAGTGCTGAGTTTATCCATTTTTGGTTATATCCTGATAATTCCGAGCGCGATCTGATAGTTCGCTTATTTGATCAGAGTAGTTGTACATGGGATTATAACATCGTTCTCGAAGGGGCTAATCCCATTGAATTTACAATCCCCTTTGAAGACTTCAGCACAATCCGCAGTACTATTCCAAATGATAGCTGTAACTGGTCAAAGATTGCTTTTTATATTTTACCCGGCAATGGCGGTTATGGTACTGGTACTTTTTATATCGATGATTTAGATTTTCTCTTTGCGGCTACTAATAGTATTGATGATGTAACAACAGCACAGTCTTCGATTTTTCAATTATTGCCGAATTATCCCAATCCGTTTAACGCCGAAACATTTATCCGGTATTATATTGCGCGTCCGTCAGATGTGACTGTAACGGTTTATGATATTCTGGGGCGTCAGGTAAAAACGCTGGTGCACGGTCGGCAAAACGGCGGCATCCATAAAATCAAATATGACGCCGGCAATTTGACAAGCGGAGTGTATTTCATAAAGGTTCAGGCGGCAGGGGAGATCAAAGTCAGAAAAATGCTGTTGCTGAAATAGTAAGAAAGGTTGATTAAATGCGTTTTCATCGCACTGGAAAACTAAGTATAATTTTTCTTATAGCGTTCGCTTTTATTGCTCTTGTCAATGCCAAAGAAAATTGCGGGATTTTTGAGGCCGAAGCCGGTCATTATGTGAGTCTGACAGTATTACAGAATGATCAGGCTTCGGGCGGCGCATATTTAGCAATGAAAAACAGCGGTAGCGTCAAGTGGGAAGTTTCGCTTCCTGACAGTGGTTGGTACAATCTGAAAATCCGCTACCGTTCACCGCAGGGTGAAAAGGAAAATACTCTTTTCATCAATCAGGTCAAACGGCGCACCGGATTCGGCTGGGCGCCGGAGTGGACCGACCTGGTCAAACCGGTTGTACTCAAAGCCGGTCAAAACGTCATCGAGCTCAAAAGCAACTGGGGCTGGATTGATATCGATTGCCTGACTTTCGAAAAAATCGATCTTCAACCCGCGATTACACCGCATAAGAACATATTCTATAAAATTTTACCGCGTGATATTTATATCAAGATCAATGCCTATGGGCGGGCAATCGGATCGGTTACTGCCGGCGAAAAGGCGATAACCTTCAGTAAGGAAGTTTTCCCTTATGAAGAAGACGCCTGGACGATTAAACTCGAAGCCCGTTCGTTGCTTAAACTGGAAGAGGGATTGCAGGTCGTAAGGGTCAATTTTACAAACGGCGAATCGGTTCAGTTCGAATTGCAGGTAATGAACCGGCGCGAACCCGCCGATTTGACGATAATCGCTCCGGACGTTAGCCACGGCAACGCGGTGCTGTTTTTATTACCGAATGGCGAGACTCTGCTGGTGGACTGCGGTCAATCTTTCATTCGGGATAAAGTGATTATTCCGTTGCTTGAGAAAAACGGTATTAAGCACCTGAACTATTTTGTGCTTACGCATTATCACGACGATCATGACAGCGGTGATAAAGGTCAAACCATTCGGGAAAGATTCAAGCCCGATTACTTCCGTGATTACCGTGATTTTGAGGCGGGCGACGAAATGGAAATTGGCGGCGTCCGGCTGAAAGTGCTGAACGCTTTTGCCGACGGTAGTGATGAAAATAAACGTTCGCTGGCTTTTCAGCTGATTTATAACGGATTCGTCTACCGGCACGACGCCGATATTTATGCGATTAACCAGCGCAAGATCATGGAGCGCTTCCCAGCTGATAGCCTGGCGCAGGTTTACTTTGCCAATCATCATTTCCACGGTTCGACAGATGGGGAGTATTTGAGGATAATGAATCCGGATGTGGTCTTGATTCAGGCTGAGCAAGCCCTGTATGCCCGCAGTGCCTATACAAAGATTTACCGTAAAAATTTCGTGGAATGGATGAAGAAAAACCGGCAAAAAATCGTCGAAAGTCTGCCGGCGATTGAAGTCGGCACCACGGTCATCCGGATCAATTCCGGCGAGGATTGGACTTACGAAACCTATAAGGATTGCGCGGCTCCGTTTATACCTTTTCTGGCACAAAACGAAGCGCTTTTGGATGCTGAGGTGCAATTCTGGCGCGAATCCGCGGCGTTGCGCGAGCGGATTGAGCGGTATCGCCATATTATCGAAGATGAATTGCATTTTGCGCCACAGTCTGGCGATATTTTATCGGCAACCTTTTTCCTGCAACTGGAAAATTTGCAGAATATGGCGCAAAATCCGATCCGGAACGCCACCGACCTCAAGCTCACTGAAGCGGAACTGAACGAAATGATAGAGTGGATCAAGAACGGCAAAGATTATTTTCAGGAAAAAAGGGGACGTGTCAAAATCGGGTATCTGTCGGAAATTGATTCAACCTGTCAGCCGTTTGACCTGATGATCCCTAATCATTTCAATCAAAAAAAATCGTACGGTTTGCTGATCTATTTGCACGGTAAAGAAGATCAAATCCAAAAATATCGCAACCTGCTCTGGGCGAACGAAGACCCGGGTTTGGATGAACTGGGAGTGTTTAAAGTCGCGGTTTTCGGACGTCGCAACTGCTGGTATCTGGGCGCTGGTGAGGTCGATATTTTCAGAGTCATTCAAGAAATCTGTAATCTTTATCCCATCGACACCACCCGGATTTATTTGATGGGAGCTTCGATGGGCGGCTATGGCA
>JALOAB010000321.1 GCA_023229045.1 Fidelibacterota bacterium | reverse complement strand
AAACAGTCCCCAGGTGCACAATTCTTTGGCGCCGACATTTCGGGTGCGGGTGCGCCCACCGGCCGCGCGCACACCATTCAGCCGGATCCATTCGCCGGTCAATGCTAAAACCGCACCGATGATCGCCAGCGTCCAATTCATTCTGGATTGATAAATCAGGATCAGCACGAGCGGTACCGGCATATAACCACGCATTTTGAATAAAAAGCGGCGGATATCCATTATACTATATTCCTTAAATCTGACTGAATGGAATTTACAATCTGCACTGCGACTTCCAGCGCGCGTTTACCATCTTCACCGCTGACGCGCGGCGGCTGACCGGTCTGGATAGCTTTGATAAAAGAATCGAGCTCGTTAAGAAGCGCGTTCCCTTGTTCGGTTTGCCGGGTATGGTAGAGAATTCGTTTGGGAGTGCCGTTTGGATCGGGCATTTCGGTAATTTGAACCGTATCGGACGGAAGCGGACCGCTATCGCGCGAAAGCGAATAAACCTCGGTCAGCCCGGTTAACATGTCGATTGAAAAATAGGCGTCGCGCTGGAAAATCCGTAGTTTGCGCATCTGCTTGTTGGAAATCCGGCTGGCAGTCACATTCGCCACGCAACCATTGCCGAAGCGCAGGCGGGCATTGGCGATGTCGATATTATCCGTCAGTACCGGAGCGCCGGAGGCTTCCACCTGCACGATCGGGGCACTGACCAGAGCCAGCACTAGGTCAATATCGTGGATCATCAATTCCAGCACCACCGCTACATCCGTACCACGACCGCGAAACGGCGCGATGCGGTGCGATTCGATAAATAACGGATCGATATGGTACTGCTCAAGTCCTGTTAAGGCGGGATTAAAGCGCTCGACGTGCCCGACCTGCAGGATGAGGTTTTTGGCTTTGGCAAGTTGAATGATTTCATCAGCCTCAGCGATGGTTGACATGAAAGGCTTTTCGCAGAGCAAGTGTCGCCCGCGCGCGATTGCGACCCTGGCCACCTCATAATGGGCGTGGGTCGGCACAACTATCGAGACCGCCTCGCAATCTTCCAGTAATTTATCCAGAGAAGGATAAGCCTTGGCCTGAAATTCGTCCGCTATGTAAGTTGCCCGTTCCGGATTGATATCGTAAAAACCAACCAGTTCGGCATTCGGCAGGCTTTGATAATTTTTAAGATGCCAGCGACCAAAATTACCGACTCCCACTACTCCGATTTTAATCATAATAAAAAATCACTTTCCTGTGTTATTCTATACCGGAACAAATTTAAAATAACTTGATTTTGCCCGTCAATATAAGGAAATTCTGCCACTTATGAAAAAGGTATATTAACCGGAGCGAACTGAACTTGAAAAAGATCCTGACGAATATTTGGTTGTTAATAATAGTGATGGTGACTTTACTCCGGGTTGAGGCCGCCGACGATGACCGAACGGTGGTTATTTTACACTGGAATGATATGCACAGCGCCAACCTGCCCTACCAGCCCGGACGGGCGAATTATTATGTAGGCGGCTACGCCAATCTGGCCGGTTATATCGACTCGCTTCGCAATCTTTATCCGAATGCCGTTGTTCTGAATGCCGGCGATGACTTCCAGGGTTCGCCAGTCTCAAACCTGACCCGTGGGTTGTCTCAGATATTGATCCTGAATGCCATCAAGCCAACCGGATTTACACTTGGCAATCACGAATTTGATTACGGCCTTACGAGTCTCAGGATGGCGCTATCCCAGGCCAATTTTTCCATCGTTTCCGCGAACCTGTACGATTCCACCAAAAACGATTTATTGGTTGAGCCGTATAAAATTGTTCAGTCCGGTTGGCTGAAAGTCGCTATCATCGGTGTGATTACCGGCGATATGCGGACGCTGGCGCTTCCTCAGAATCTTAAAGGCATTGGCATTCTTGATCCGGTGACCCAGATCCGCAAATATGTGGCTGAGGTCGAACCGCTGAGCGATTTGATTGTCCTGCTGAGCCACTACGGTTACGAAGAAGATTCGCTAATGGCAACCCAGTTGACCGGTGTGGATGTAATTATCGGCGGCCATTCACATACCTATCTGCGCCAACCTAAGAAAGTCAATAATATTTTAATTTGCCAGGCAGGCGCCAATGGCCGCAACCTCGGTTTTCTGCAAGTCGAAGTCGAACCACAGGAAAAAATTGTATCTTCATATAAGTACGAATCGATCGAAACCCGTCTTGGAGGGGTAAAACCATCCGCGGCGATCGCCCGGATTGTCGATTCACTCGAAATGTCGATTGCGCCGGAGCTGGATCAGGTAATCGGTCAACTTCTAACGGATTGGCGGCGTAACAGTCACGGCGAATCGAATCTTGGCAGCTGGATTTGCGATGCGACCCGCGATTATTTCGAAACCGACATCGCCTTTATGAACAGTGGCGGTATTCGCAAAGACCTGAAAGCCGGGCCGATCCGCGTACGCGATCTCTGGGAAATATCGCCGTTTGACAATACCATCGAAAAAGTCGAAGTTACAGGAAAACAACTAAAAGCCATGATGGAATATCGCATCGCCAATCCGCGCGATCTTTTGCAGGTTTCCGGCCTGTCTTATGAATATAACAACGCTAAAAAGACGCTCGAAAAACTGGTTGTGGCTGGTCAGTCGGTCGACGATAATAAAGTCTATTCACTGGTTACCAATAATTTTGTAATCGGTCAGTTTGAGCGATTTTTTGGAATGTCACCGTCAATGGTAAAAATCAGGTCAACCGACGTTGTTGGTCGCGACATTCTGATCGAGGCTGTCAAAGATCAAAAG
>JALOAB010000320.1 GCA_023229045.1 Fidelibacterota bacterium | reverse complement strand
AATTTACGTGGTCGAATTATCAAACCGATTCCGACTAGGATTAATAACAGGGCAATTAATAGCGCGCCGCCAATAACATCGTTAATTTTCAGTAAAAAAATAACTCCCAGTCCGATGAAAAACCAGCCGCCGGAATGATTGGCTTTTATTAATTCATTCAAACCGATTAGAATAAAAATAGCCGGCCACCAATCGCGCAGAAAATTGCCCAGATCGAAGTAAATCAGATTCAGATTATCAAGCAGGAGGGCGATTCCAATCGCCAACAGGACTACACCTGAAATTGAAACGCCGCTTATTTTGCGCTGGGTACTCATAAATCACCTCGCTTTTCATTAATTATACAAAATAGTCTGCAGTAAATCAAACTGAAAATCAGCCGGCATTGTCCGGTTAATTCTTGAATCGAGTTTTTATTAATACTAAATTCCTGCCGAGATTAAAATAGTTATGAACAGGTTAAAATGAAAAAATACGGAAGGTTGTAACGCACTTTGCCGCTAAGATCAAATGAAAGGGGAGAACGAAGATGGTCAGGAATATTATTATCATGAGTTTGGTTTTTTTAATTATGGATTGTGACAGCTTCAACCAGAAGAACGAGCAAGCCGCCCAGGTTTTCGTCGATAGTCTGACAAATGTCATCAAACCATTGAATAAAGCCGCCAGTCTGGCTTATTGGGAAGCCACCGCTTCCGGTCAGGATGAGTACTATGCTCGTTACGCTAACACTGCATTGGAACTGGCGACGGTCTATTCCAATCCGGAAGATTTTAAAAAGCTTAAAAATTTTCATGCCCTTAATCTGAAAAATCAGTTGCTGGCGCGGCAGATCGAGATTCTGTTCTATCGCTATTTATCCAAGCAGATCGATACGACCCTCTTGCGTCAAATAACCGAATTGCAAACCAACGTTGAAGCCCGTTTCAATAAATTCCGGGGTAAAATCGATCGTCGCGAAGTTACCGGCAACGATATTAAGGAAATCCTGGTCTCGTCGAACGATCTCAAATTACGGCAGAAAGCCTGGGAAGCCTCCAAGCAGGTTGCGCCGCTGGTGGAAGCCGATATGCTGACGCTGGCGCGTCTCCGCAATCAAGCCGCGCAGAAACTCGGTTTCGAAAATTATCAGCAAATGGCATTGATCACCGATGAACAGGATCCGGCTGAAATCGACAGAATATTCCGCGAGCTGGAAGCCGCAACCCGTGAACCTTTTATGAAGGATAAAGCTGAAATCGATGCCATCCTGGCCGCGCGGTTTGAGATTAAACCCGAAGAATTGCGTCCCTGGCATTATTCCGATCCGTTTTTCCAGGATCCGCCGGCTATCAGTGAGGTCAATCTGGATAAATATTACGAAAACCATGACGTGGTAAAAATAGCTCAGAAATTTTATGCCGGCATCGGTTTGGATGTGTCAGGTATCCTCGCTAAAAGCGATTTGTACGAACGTCCCGGGAAGTATCCGCATGCCTATTGTACGGATATCGATCGCGAAGGCGATGTGCGAGTTATGGGAAATGTGCGCAATAATGAAGATTGGATGGCGACGACTCTGCATGAACTGGGGCATGCCGTCTTTTCGGCTAATATCGACCGGCAATTGCCTTACTTTTTACGCGAAGAAGCTCATTTATTCACGACGGAAGCCATCGCAATGTTCTTCGAGAAACTCTCGAAGAATCCGACCTGGATGCGCGCTATGCTTGATCTCAATGCCGATGAAGAAGCCGAAATCGGTAAAACCACCACCCGGATGCTACGCATTCAGAAACTGGTATTCGCGCGCTGGGCGCTGGTAATGTACAATTTCGAAAAAGCCTTATATGAAAATCCCGAACAGGATTTAAACGCCTTGTGGTGGGACCTTGTCGAAAAATACCAGATGTTAAAGCGACCGGAAGATCGTAATCAGCCGGATTGGGCGGCCAAGATTCACATTTGTTCCTATCCGGTTTATTATCACAATTATCAGTTAGGTGAATTACTGGTAGCTCAACTGGCAAAATCCATCGCGCGGGATCAGGGTTGTGCAGATGTGACCAAAATCAGTTATGTCAATAATACCCAACTTGGTAATTTTCTTAAAACCAATATCTTCGCCGTTGGTCGGAAATATCGTTGGGATGAAATGATCGTGCGGGCTACCGGTGAGAAGCTTACCGCTAAATATTTCGTGGAACAGTTGTAGAAATATTTATAAGTGCTATTAAGTGCTTTTAAGTGCGCTTAAGTACTTATTTCTTAGCAAGCACTTTTTCGATCTCGTCCATGACCCAGTTCATCTCTTTCATCGTCAGAGTAAACGGATCGGCGGTAGTCATATCCACACCGGCTTTCTTCAGCAGATTGATCGGGTAGTCGGAGCCGCCGGAGGAGATGAATTTCAGATAATTCGATCGGGCGGTTTTGTCGTTCTCCATTACCTTTTTAGCTAAAGCCGTAGCCGCTGTAAAAGAGGTGGCGTACTGGTAAACGTAGAAATTATAGTAGAAATGCGGAATGTAAGCCCATTCGATACTGATAATGTCATCGACGTAACAAACATCTTTGTCATGCCCGTAATAAGCGCGCACGATCTGTTTATACAATTCGGTTAGCGAATCGCCGGTCAATTGCTCGCCGCGTTCCGCCATTTCATGCATCCGCAATTCGAATTCAGCGAATTGTGTCTGGCGAAAGACCGTGCCCTTGATACCGTCAAGATAATTCATCAGCAGAGTCAGTTTCTGGTTGGGATCGGTGATTTTATTGAGATTGTCGTGAAAGAGCAGGACTTCGTTGAATGTCGAAGCTAC
>JALOAB010000319.1 GCA_023229045.1 Fidelibacterota bacterium | reverse complement strand
CACAACTTCGATCGTTTCCACCTGCGATTCAATCCGGGAAGTGTTTCCGTTAATTGAAGGACGGCGTGTTATTGTCATTATAGATCAGAACCTCGACCGTTTGTATGGTGAGCTGTTTAATGAATATAAAAAAATTGTCCTGCGTCCGGGCGAGGATTCCAAAAACCTCGCAACTATCTCTCAGATATATGACACCTTATGCGCCGCGGAAGTGGATCGGGATTGCACGATTCTCGCAGTCGGTGGCGGAGTGGTCTGCGACATAGCCGGATTCGCCGCCAGCACTTACCTGCGCGGACTGGATTTCGGATTTGTGGCGACTTCCCTGCTGGCGCAAGTCGATGCCAGTATCGGCGGCAAAAACGGCGTTAATTTCGCCGGCACGAAAAACATCATCGGCACAATCAATCAGCCGCGCTTTGTGCTCTGCCCACGGGCTGTGCTAAAAACTTTACCGCGCGAACATTTCATCAACGGCACGGCTGAAATCATCAAAACCGGGGCGATTGGCGATGCCGACTTGCTGAATATTCTCGAAAAAAATCAGGCTGACTTTTTCGATCTTCAGCCGCAAATAATCGAGACGGTTGTCGGTCATTCGCTGACCTTTAAAGCCGGGATCGTAACCCGCGACGAGCGTGAACAGGGCGAGCGCCGTAAACTGAACTTCGGTCATACCATCGGGCATGCTATTGAAATCGCCACTTGTATCCTGCATGGTCAGGCGGTCGCGATCGGGATGAATCTGGCCGCTGAAATTTCGGTGCGACTTGGTATGCTATCGGTTTCGGAAAAACAACGCCTGACAAATCTGCTGACCGCTTATGAACTGCCAACACAAACCGATGTTCCTGTCACTCAACTTTTACCATTAATCTTCAAAGATAAAAAGCGCCAGGGTGAAACCTTGCGTTTTGTCGCCCTGAAAAAATTAGGCCAGGCTGAAATCATTAAACTTTCACTCGCACAAATAAAGGAATTTCTCGATGATCTGTGTGGCGCTGGCTGATCTGACTTTTCGCGAAATCTTAAATATTCTTAAGCAGGAAGAAATGGCTGAAATCCGGATTGATTTACTGGATCTGAGCCTGGATCAAATTAAACAAATTTTCCAGAGTCACACGCGCCTGATCGCTACCTGTCGACCGGGTCGATATTCCGATAACGAACGCCAAACATCGCTCGAGTTGGCAATTAAAAATGGCGCGGCTTATATCGACGTTGAGAACGATGCGCCGCCCGAATTCCGGCGCGCTCTGATACAATTGGCCCATATTCATCATACCCAAATCATCATCTCATATCATAATTTTGATCTGACACCATCATTCGAGATACTGAAATCAATTCTAAAGGATTGCGAATTGCGAGCGGCTGATATAGTGAAAATTGTAACTTACTGCCAAACGGATGATGATGCTGAAAGACTGTTATCCTTATACTCGATCGCTGATAAACCATTGATTGCCTTCGGCATGGGACCGGCCGGCAGGAAATCGCGCCTTGATGCTCAAAAACTGGGAGCGCCCTTCATCTACGCCGCATCTGAAAAAGGTACGCCGACCGCACCCGGGCAAATGACCAAAGCTGAAATCCTTGATATTTCAAAACAGGAATCGAAAAATGACTGAAAAACGTTTCGCGATTATCGGACACCCGATTCTGCATAGCAAGAGTCCGTTGATTCATAACCGCTGGTTCCGCGAAAATAACTTATCGGCGCACTACAATCGGATCATTGCCAACGACGTATTCATAGCGCTCAGTATGGGCTACAAACTGAATCTGCAGGGTGTTAACGTCACCGCGCCATTCAAAGAGAAAGTCATTCCTTCATGTGTTCAATTATCCGAAGAAGCCGCCACGGCCGCGGCGGTCAATACTTTGATTTACAATGGTCCGAACATTTCAGGGCACAATACTGACGTCGTCGGCGTCAGGCGGGCTTTTCAGAACAATAATGTTGAATTAAAAAATATGCGCGTGCTGATTATCGGAGCCGGCGGCGCCGCCCGGGCGGTCGTCAGCGCTCTCAAAAATTCCGGCGCCGAAATCACTATCGTCAACCGACCGGATGAAATGGCTATCAATTTAGCGCAGAGTTTTAAAGTCAAGCAGGTGCCTTTCAGTGAAATTAAAGCCGCAGTTCAAAAGGCTGAAGTCATTATTACGGCTTTACCGCCGGGTGTGCGCGTCGTCGAACCGGATTGGCTCAATTCCCGGCAAACCATTTTGGATGCCAATTATAAAAATTCCGAAATGGAACCATTAACGAAAGCCGTTGGCGCGCAATTCATTCCCGGTACGGTCTGGCTGACCGAACAAGCGCGTCCGGCTTACGAACTTTTCACCGGCAGTCAGGCGACATCGGAAATTCCGCCGGAAATTATCGACGGCGACCCGTATGCCGGTAAAATAAATGTGATTCTGACCGGTTTCATGGGCGCCGGCAAGTCGACCCTCGGACCGCAGTTGGCCGCTAAACTGAACTGGCAATTCATCGATATTGACCAGATCATCGTTGACCAGACCGGAAAAAGTATCAACACCATTTTCAAGGAATCCGGCGAAGCCGAATTCCGCCGGCTGGAAGCGCTGGCTCTGGCGCAGATGCTGGAAGCTTCGCATCAGATAATTTCCGGCGGCGGCGGTATTATCCTGAACGAAGCCAACCGCGCCCTGATCCGTCAAAAGGCGCTCTGTATCTGGCTGTTCGCCAGACCGCGTCAAATCTGGCCGCGCATCGATCAAACCGGGCGACCACTTTTACACGATGAAGATCCTTTAACAACTGCCGAGCGCATTTT
>JALOAB010000318.1 GCA_023229045.1 Fidelibacterota bacterium | reverse complement strand
TTAAGCCGCTAAGTCCGGATTTGGTGTTTTGCGGTAAAATTTCCATCGATTCCGGCAACGGTCTGGTGGGTCCGCTATTAGCCAGACAACTCTGCTGGCCATGTATTACGGGTATTTGTGAACTTAATCTCGATTCTGATCATCTGATTGCCGCCAAAGACACCGATTTCGGTCGGGTTGTATATAAAAGTTATTTACCCTGTCTTTTGACTACTGAAAAGGGACTTAATAAACCGCGCTTCCCATCGCTTAAAGACATTATGCTTGCCAGAAAAAAGGAATCTGTGTCGGAAAATACTACGGTTGCAGAAGGAAGTCTGGAATTGTTGGGGCTATTTTCGCCGGAACCGCGTCCGGCCGGAGCCATCCTGGGTAAAGACATTGGCGCCGTACCGGAATTAATCCGGCGCTTGAGCGAAGAGGCCAAGGTTTTATAAAAGGGGAAAAACTGTGGAGATTTTTACATATATCGATCTAAACAATGCGGCTATTTCAAAAACAAGCGCTGGTTGCCTGACTCTCGGGCGTCAATTGGCGAGCCTTTCCGATAGTACTCTGACCGCTATTGTCTTCAAAAAGAATGACGATTCGATCGCCAAAGAGTGCGCTAGCTTTGGCGCCGATAAGGTGGTTTTTATAACACTTCCGGAAAATGAGAACGCCTCGATGGAATTATACGAATTAGCCCTCGAACAATTTATTGCTGATAAAAAGCCCGAACTGTTTTTATTGCCAGATAAGCCGGCGCTGAGAGACGTAGCCGCTGGATTGGCCAGTTCGACCGGTGGTTCAATCGCCGTCGATTGCCTTGATGTAACAATCGATGCCAACGGCAATTTTGTTTGTCGCCGACCGATATATGCCGGTAAGGCCCTGGCAGATTTAAGATTAAATAAAAAACCAGCTTTCATCAGTCTTCGCGCCAATTCCATCGCATCCCAGGTAAATGAGCGATCGGTTAATATTCTTGAATTCCAGCCAAAGGATGAATCAAATCAAAGGCTCGGGATTATCGAAATGCGCCCGCTTTCATCGCAACGACCGGCGCTTACCGACGCCAGGATTATCGTCGCCGGCGGGCGCGGCATCGGTGCCCCCGAAAATTTCCATCTAATAGAAGATTTGGCAGATACCCTCGGAGCGGCCGTAGGCGCCAGTCGTTCAATCGTCGACGCCGGCTGGGCTCCGCAAATCCACCAGGTTGGACAAACCGGCAAGACCGTCGCCCCCGACCTCTATATTGCTTGTGGCATTTCGGGTGCAATGCAACATATCGCCGGTATCTCTTCCGCAAAATGTATCGTCGCCATCAATAATGATCCGGACGCGCCAATATTTAAATTCGCAGATTATGGCATTGTCGCTAATCTTTTCGAGATTATTCCGGAAATAATAAAACAATTGCAGAATAAAAATGATCAAGCCGGATGACGGTCTATTAAATACCATTATCGCCGTAGATGCGATGGGCGGCGATTTCGCCCCGGATGAAATAGTTTTGGGCGCCGCGCGGGCGACAATCGAAACCTCCATCAACACCATTCTGGTCGGAGACAAGTCCAGAATAACAGCTATTCTCGATAAGGCCGATCACAATCCACACCAGGTTGAAATTATCCATACCGATCAACTTATTCTTAATAGCGATGAACCGAAGCGCATAATTCACAAAAAGCCGCGCGCCTCGATGTTAATAGCGGCCCAGCTCTGTGGTTATGGTCAGGCTGACGGCATGGTTTCGGCGGGCAATACGGGCGCATACATATTAACGACCGTTAAAAGCATTCCCCGCATCAAAGGTATCCACAAGACCGCTATCGCCACTGTCTACCCGACCCGCAATGAGCAGGGACGGCGGGATCCGTTTGCGCTCTTGCTCGACATTGGAGCTAATATCCATTGTTCAGCTGAAGATCTGGTGCAATTTGCCATCATGGGAAAAATATACGCTTCAGACATCAAGGGGGTAAAAGATCCGACAGTGGCTTTGCTTAATATCGGCAAAGAGGCTTACAAGGGCGGCGATATGCTTTCACAGGCTTATGAAATGTTAAAAATGCAGAACAATTTGAATTTCATTGGGAATATTGAGGGTAATGAAATCCTCAAAGGCTTGGCAGATGTTGTCGTAACTGAGGGCTATGTCGGCAATATCGTTATGAAAACCGTCGAGGGTATTGCCGAAACGCTTTCCGGTCTCGGGAGGGATGCCTTTAAGCGGCGCTTCATCTGGATGCTCGGCCTGCTGGCCTTATCAAGCGGTATCAAACAACTCAAACAGGTCACCGATTATTCGGCATACGGAGGCGCTCCTCTTTTGGGCTTCCAAAAAATTGTCATCAAGGCCCATGGCCGCAGTCGCGCCAAGGCTATAACCAATGCCATAAAAGTCGCCGCTAAATCTTATCGCGATGACGTCTGTGGCACAATGACTCGCGAAATTGCTCAGTACAGAAAACAATTTCTCAGTAAAAATTAATAACTTCTGCTAATGGTAACTTATGCATAATCATTAGTATGCCACCAACCATCTCAACTCCGTTGTGGGTGGCAATTTTGACTGGCGAAGGAGGCTTTATGACAAAATTTTCACTCGTAAAAAGCGCCGCTGTATTAGGCATTGATGCATACATCGTTGATGTCGAATGTAACTTGAGCGGCGCCCAATTGCCGGCCTTTATTACGGTAGGATTACCGGAAGGCGCCGTTCGTGAAAGCAAAGAAAGGGTCTGGTCAGCAATTAAAAATCTTGGTTATCATATACCAAGCAATAAAATCGTGGTAAACCTGGCTCCGGCCGATATAAAAAAGGAGGGCAGTTCCTTTGATCTGCCGAT
>JALOAB010000028.1 GCA_023229045.1 Fidelibacterota bacterium | reverse complement strand
TCGATAACGCGATAAGCCGGTTGATAGTTTTGAATGTACTTAGCCGAGTGATGAATAACGGGATACCCGGCTTTTTTAACGCTGTCTGAAAACGCGAAAAATTCAGCCCGCGGCAGGGGTAGTTGGTTATCAACAACCAGTTTCTCAATAGCCGTCCAGCGCCGAACAAATTTTGCTGAGTCAGCTGAAGTTGTTGAACTTGAAGCAATGATCGCCCTGACGATCTTTTCCGGATTTCGATTGGTGGCTTTCCAGCGTTTTAAATTCAGGCGAATATATTTTCCGGATGGGGAGATGTTTTCATAAAGAGCGTTGGCGGTATCGGCGTTGATGCCGGCCAATTCGGCAATTAGCAAGTCGCTTATTTTAATTGAATCACCGCCCAGGTGCGCCGGTCCGAGAGTGCCCTGATAGACCAATTTATAAACGTCGCTCGGCAGTAAGGCTGGATAGCGCTCGATATGTTCCCTGATCAGTTGTTCCCAGGCGATAGATTTATCATCCTGATTTTGGCTGAAAATGATATAAAAGATTACCAAAACGCAGGTAATGATTAGGATGCTTAGAAAGAAAACGCTGATAGTAATATTAGTCAGGTTATCAGTTGTTGTTCTTTTTGTCTGAATCGTCGATTTCTTTAAACTTTGCATCTTCGATTTGGTTTTTATCGATATTGAGGGAAGCGGGCGGTTTTTTAGGTTTAAATTCATCCTGCTCTGGTGGTCGCCTAAACCGCGGTTTGATAATTTTCCAGATGAAGTAGATAACCAGTACGATTATTAAAAAATCAAGCATAGTCAGGTCTTTTTCAACGGATTGTAGTACACCGTACCGGTCACCGGTTGACGGATTTCGCGGATCAGTTCGTTCAAATCGTTCTCGTTATTGACGAAGTCAATTTCATTGGTATTGACGATAATCAGCGGGCTGTCTTTATAGCGGAAGAAAAACTCGTTGTAGATCTGGTTGAGCGAGTCGATATAGTCGCGATTGATAGTTTTTTCATACGAACGTCCGCGTTTTTTGATATTTGCCATGAGATGGTCGGTGCTGGCTTGCAGATAGACCACGAGATCCGGTTTGGGTAAATCTTTTTCTAATTGCTGGGCGATCAGGTTATATAATGAGATTTCCTTTTCGTTGAGATTGAGAGTTGCGAAGAGTTTATCCTTGGCGAACATATAGTCGCTGATCAGAAGATTTGTGAACAGGTCGATTTGTTTTAACTCCACCTGCTGGCGATAGCGGCTAAGCAGGAAGTAGAGCTGAGTTTGAAAGGCATATCTCTCCGGATCGCGATAGAAATCTTCAAGGAACGGATTTTCCTCGAATTTTTCCAATACCAGGCGGGCGCTGAGTTTTTCGGCCATAATCGAAGCCAGGCTGGTTTTACCGGCGCCGATAACGCCTTCGATAACTAAAAAGTATAGATTATTCATAAAACTCCATGACTATCAGAGTCAGTCTTAAGATCTGCGAGCCGGCCGATCCTGGTCACCCGGTCGGAATCGAGACAGCTATTAAGTAATTCGAGGGCTGATTTTCCGGTTTTCGGACAGATGAAATCCGGGGCGATTTCGGCCAGCGGCGCGAGCACAAATTTGCGTTCGTACAGACCGGGATGGGGGATAGTTAAGCCTGCGCTTTCGAATATTAGGCGATCGAAAAAAATAATGTCAATATCAATTTCGCGCGGTGAATTCTTTAGTGTTGAAGGATGCCTTCCAAGATGGATTTCGGTCTTTTTGCAAAAGTCGAGTAATTGTTGCGGCGTCATTGAAGTCGCAATTTCAATTACCATGTTCAGAAAATCCGGCTGGTTAGGATTGTATTTGGGAGCCGTTTTATAAACTGATGATTCACGCCGGATCGTGATTTTGGGATTGGCGGCGATAGCATTTAAGGCGCTGGCGAGATGCGCTTCGCGGACATCCAGATTGCTTCCCAGCGATAGAAATACGCAGGATTGGTTCACGCGACTTCTCCCATTTGATCGCGTCTTCGGATGATCTCGACTTCGACATTATCCAGTACGCCCTTGATTGGAGCATTTGGCTTACGGATCCGTAAGCGAATTGATTCCACCGGATGTTGATTGAAAATTTCGCCGATGATTTTACCGGCGAGAGCTTCGATCAGGAAAAATTTTGATTGCGTAACGACTTCCTGGACTAAATGATAGACCTTTTCGTAGTCGATTGTGTCTGCCAGGTGATCGGTGGCGATGACTTTAGTCATATCAAATTCCAGTTCGGCGTCGACCTCGATCTTGCCGCCCAGAATTTTTTCGGGTTCGGCGACGCCGTGATACCCGTAAAAGACCATATTGTTTAATCTGACGATTCCCATTTTTTCAATCCTGCGAACCTGCGGAATTTAGAGAACAGGCGTCAAAAGGGCAAGGGCGTAAAGTCTTTGCCATACAATATCTTTTTAAGAATTGAGATTTTATTTCAGGATAAATGCTTAATGGGTTGCGGTTTGGTAAAAGTTTGCCGATTTGACGCGACTCTGCCAGGTCGGGATGCCAATTCTACCCGCATTAGTCAGATCGGCAAAAGCGGTTTGCCGTATTTTCAAAGAGTCTGCCATGAAATGGGATTTTAAATCGGCGGCATGGCACTTGTGTAATTAATAGACGGTTTTTGAAAAAGTGAAATGAAAAACAAACCATAAAAAGGAGGTTTTTATGTTAATTACCAGATGGACTCCGCCAAGCACTTTGAGCAGTTTTCCATATTTCTTCAACCGGTTTCCGGATTCAGGTTCGGAAAGAAGTGAAGATTCAACCTTGCCGGATTTTGCACCGGTGGTCGATATCGAGGAAAAGGAAAAAGCGTACGTCGTAATGGTTGAATTGCCCGGCGTAAAAAAGGACGACGTCAAAATTAATTTGAAAGACAACGTTCTGACCATTTCCGGCGAAAAGAAAATGGTTGAGAAAATTGATGAAAAGAATTTGCATCAAGCGGAGCGGATTTTCGGTTCGTTTCGGCGTTGTTTTCGCCTGCCGGAATTGGTTGACCAGGAAAAAATTACAGCCGAATTCAGGGATGGCATTCTGAATATCGCTATTCCGAAAGCGGCCGTAACTCAACCAAAGTCAATCGAAATTAAAGTAAAATAATTGTATAAATCCAAAGAAAGGAGTGTAGCGTTATGTCAATCGTCAAATGGTCACCGCGAGGATCGTGGATGGATGTGAGGAATGAATTTGACCGCCTGTTTGACTCAGTCTTCAGTCCGCGCTTTGAAGAGGAAACCAGCCTGTCGGCTTTCAGCCCTGCTGTCGATATCATCGAAGAGGAAAAAGCCTACCAGCTCCACGTCGAATTGCCCGGATTGAATAAAGACGATATCAAACTCAACGTAAAGGACAATTACCTGAGTATTAGCGGCGAGAAAAAACGCGAATCCAAAATCGAAGAAAAGAATTACCAGCGCACCGAGCGGGTCTTTGGCTCGTTTCAGCGCAATTTCCGGCTCTCCGATGCGGTAGAAACGGATAAAATCGAAGCCGAATTTAAAGACGGCGTCTTGAATATCTTCATTCCGAAAAAGAAAGAATCGCTCGCTAAACAGATCGAAGTCAAGGTCAAATAACTTTTCCAACCATCCTCGAATCGGAAAAGTCCGGCGCCACGCCGGACTTTTTCATTTATTGAATTTTCGTAATTAATCTTTACTCTCGTCGATTTTTCGCGGTGGCTGATTGTAAATTCTGACATTTTCAGAGCCGCATTTAGTAAAAATCGCGATAATGTCACTATATCAGAGACCTGAGACTATTTTTCTCTTTGCGTGATAAGTCTCCTTTAGTTAAATTTGCATTCGTTTTTTGACGATGGAGAATTGGAATAATTATTATCAACAAGCCAAACGTCGTTTTAAGTTGATATAACCGGGCGATTAGCTCAGGTGGCTAGAGTACCTGCTTGACATGCAGGGGGTCACTGGTTCAAGTCCAGTATCGCCCACGACAAGATGATTTTTAACAATAGAATTTCGGGCGATTAGCTCAGGTGGCTAGAGTACCTGCTTGACATGCAGGGGGTCACTGGTTCTTCCGAAGGAATCCCGACCTTGTCGGGAAAGTCCAGTATCGCCCACGAAACGAGAAAGACCCAAAAAGGTTTATGACTGTAAAGCGCGAAAAGGAAGCAAATTTTGGAATCAATGCGGAAGATTACGATACATTTACCCGACAACTCTACTATGGAAGTGTCGTCCGGTGTATCGCTTGGGCAGATCGCTAAAGAGATCAGTCCGGGTCTTTTTCAGAACGCGCTTGCGGCTAAAGTCAATGACCGGCTGGTTGATCTCGCGGCGATTCTTACCGAAGATAGTCACCTTGAAATTCTGACTTATAATTCCCCCGAATCGCACGATATTTTACTGCACAGCACCTCGCACGTCATGGCGCAGGCTGTCAAACAATTGTATCCGCAGGCTAAAGTCACTATCGGACCGGCGATTGAAAATCGCTTCTACTACGATTTTGATATTGAACCGCCGCTGACTGACAACGATTTAGCCGCTATCGAAGCGCGTATGAATGAGATCATCGCGGCTGATTTACCGCTTGTGAGGCGTGAGATTTCACGTGATGAGGCGATTGAGCTGTTTACCAAAATGGGGGAGACCTACAAAGTCGAGATCATCCGTGAGATTGAGCCGGATGTGCCATTGTCAATTTATACTGAGGGCGATTTTACCGATCTCTGCCGCGGTCCGCACATACCCTCGACCGGCAAGATCAAAGCTTTTAAGCTATTGAATGTCGCCGGCGCTTACTGGCGGGGCGATTCGCGTAATAAAATGCTAACCCGCATTTACGGGACTTCGTTTGCATCTCAAAAAGAACTGAAGAAATATCTGAATTTTATCGAGGAAGCCAAAAAACGCGACCATCGCAAACTCGGCAAGAGTCTCGAATTATTCGAGATCAACGACCAGGTCGGGCCTGGTTTGGCGCTCTGGCATCCGCGCGGCGCTTTACTTCTGCAAAACATCAAGGATTATTGGACAAAAGAACATTTGAAACGCGATTATAATCTCGTTCAAACCCCGCATATCGGGAAAGCCCAGCTCTGGGAAACCAGCGGGCATCTCGATTTTTACCGCGAGTCGATGTTCAATGGTATGACGGTGGAAGGCGAGACTTATTACATCAAGCCGATGAACTGTCCGTTCCACATCCATATTTACAAATGGAAAACCCGTAGTTACCGCGACCTGCCGATCCGTTACGCCGAACTCGGTACGGTTTATCGCTATGAATTATCCGGCGTTTTGCATGGACTGATGCGGGTGCGCGGCTTTACCCAGGATGACGCTCATATCATTTGCACGCCGGAGCAATTGAATGAGGAAATTGAGAAATTAGTCATTTTCTCATTTGAATTTATCCGATCGTTTGGATTTGAAGATATGGATGTGTACATCGCCACCCGGCCAAAAGAGAAATATGTTGGTTCGCCGGAAAATTGGGCAGAGGCGACTGAAGCCCTCAAAGCGGCTTTAAATAAACTCGGTGTCGAGTATCATATGGATGAAGGCGGTGGCGCATTTTACGGACCGAAAATCGATATCAAGATCCGCGACGCCCTCAATCGATCCTGGCAATGCACTACTATCCAGTTCGATTTTAACGAGTCGGAACGTTTCAATATGGAGTACATCGCCGCCGACGGCAGTAAACAACGTCCCTATATGATTCACCGCGCCATTATGGGATCGCTGGAAAGATTTGTTGGCGTCCTGATCGAACATACTGTCGGTGATTTTCCACTCTGGATCGCACCGGTTCAGGCGGTGGTCATCCCGGTCACCAACAATCAGGATCAAATTGCGTCAGAATTTCATAAATTATTGCTCGAAAATGGTATCCGGGCAGAAATAAATCTGAATAATGATACGGTTGGCGCTAAAATTCGAAATGCAGAATTGATGAAAATTCCACTTATGATGATTATCGGTGAAAGAGAAGCCGGCGCCAGACAGGTTTCCGTGCGACGCCGTAAAGTCGGCGACACCGGCCTGCTGAGTTGGGTGGAAGCTATAAATCAAATCAACGATGAAATGGCGCTGAAGAATAAAAATCTTGAAGTAAGTACGAAAGAGCAGAATCCTGCGCCAAAAACTGCCGATGAGGCTTAACCCTTGCCACGGTCAATGAAGTAAAAGAAGGAGAATAAATCATAGAAAAAGGTATACGAGTAAATGATCAAATTCGCAGCCAAACTGTCCGCCTGATCGATTCCGACGGAACCCAGGTTGGCATTGTCAGTAATAAAGAAGCCCTGCGTTTATCCGAAGATCGGGGGCTTGATCTGGTGGAAGTTTCGCCAAATACCAATCCGCCAGTCTGCAAAATCATGGATTACGGCAAGTATCGTTATCAACAGCAAATGAAAGAGCGTGAGAGTAAGAAAAAACAGCATGTCATCAAGATCAAGGAAGTTCGGTTTCGACCTCATATCGGCGAACATGATCTCGAAATGAAAATCAACGCCGCCCGACGATTCCTCGGCGAAGGTTGTAAGGTCAAGATCACTTTGATGTTTCGCGGTCGTGAGATGGCTCACCAGGAAACCGGTACCGAGCTCGTTCAGAAGATCATTGAGCGCTTAGCCGATGTGGGTACGCCCGAAAAAAATCCCCTTCATGAAGGGCGGACCATCGTAACTTACCTTATCGCAAAATAGGAGAATAAAACAATATGCCAAAAATGAAAACCAGGAGATCAGCCGCGAAGCGTTTTACCTTAACCGGAAGTGGCAAAGTGAAACGCAACAAGGCTTTTCATTCCCATATTCTGACTAAAAAATCCAGCAAGCGAAAACGCAATCTGAGACAATCCGGAATTGTGGAATCCTCTGAAGTCAAACGTGTTAAAAAGATGATTGTAGCTTAGGAGTAGAGTTATGCCAAGAGCAAATAGTTCCGTTCCACATCATAGAAAACATCGTAAAATTGTTAAATTGGCGAAAGGCTATCGCGGTTCGCGCAGTAAACTGTATGTCAATGCCAAAGACGCCGTCGAAAAAGCCTTACAATACGCCTATCGCGATCGTCGCAACAAGAAGCGCGATTTTCGTACCCTTTGGATTGCCCGGATCAATGCCGCCGCAAATCAGCATGACATTTCATATAGTAAATTTATTTCCGGATTGAAAAAAGCCGAAATTATTCTTGACCGCAAAGCGTTGGCCGAAATCGCCATGCACGATGCGGATGGGTTCGCCACGTTGATCGCGCTGGTAAAGGCCTGAGAAAATGGACCTCCTGAATCGAATTGATGAGGTTCGGGCCCAATTGCAAAATGATATTCAGCAAGTCGGCGCCGATCCTCAGGCGGCTGAAAACCTTAGAATTAAGTATCTCGGTAAAAAAGGGCTGATTTCAGTTCTTTTTGCCGATTTCAATTCGATTCCAGCCGAACAAAAACCGCAAATCGGTCGGGTTTTGAATATCTTGAAAAAAGATGCCGAAGCCCGGATTCAGGCATTGAGTGAAAAACTCAAAGCAACCAGTTCGCAGGATGAATTTTTCGATTATAGTCTGCCAGGTTTAACGCCCGCTGTTGGTCACCTGCATCCGATCACTCAAACCCTCAATCGTGTTATCGCAATATTTAGGGAGATTGGTTTTGTGGTTGAGTTTGGGCCGGAAGTCGAAACCGATTACAACAATTTCCAGGCATTGAACTTTGCCGATGATCATCCTGCGCGCGATATGCAGGATACCTTTTTCATCGATGAAAAAAGGCTTTTAAGGACGCACACTTCGCCAATCCAGATCCGGACGATGTTGAAAAAGAAACCGCCGATCCGGATTCTGGCGCCGGGACGGGTGTATCGCAATGAAGCCATCAATCCGCGCAGTCATTGCGTCTTTCATCAGGTCGAAGGGCTCTATGTCGATGAGAACGTGACCTTTAGTGAGTTGAAAACGACTTTGGAAGTCTTCGCTTGGCGCTTTTTCGGAGCCGACGTCAAAACCCGTTTTCGTCCGGGATTTTTCCCGTTTACCGAACCGAGCGCCGAAATGGACATTTCCTGTTTTATCTGTGCCGGAAAAGGTTGTCGTCTCTGTAAATACACCGGCTGGCTGGAAATCCTCGGTTGCGGTATGGTTGATCCGAATGTTTTTAAGAATGTCGGGATCGATCCCGAAAAATACACCGGCTATGCTTTTGGAATGGGCATCGATCGGACCGCCTTGCTTAAGTATGGAATCGGCGATATTCGTCTCTATTTTGACGGCGATGTCCGCTTTCTTGAACAATTTTAACAATCCATAAGTCATGATCGTCAATACCAACTGGCTAAAAAAATATACCGATTATTCATACAGCGCTGAGGAATTAGCCGAGCGCCTGACTGCCATCGGTCTCGAATCCAATCTGATTCCGGATAAAGCCGCCGGTCTGGAAGAAGTGCTTATTGCGGAAATTCTGGCAGTCAATCCACATCCCAATGCCGACCGCTTGACGGTTTGCATCGTCACTACCGGTGAAAAACAATTCGCGGTTGTTTGCGGCGCGCCCAATGTCAAAAAAGGCTTGAAAGTTCCGTTAGCCTTAGTTGGATCGACTTTGCCTAACGGGATGATACTCAAACCGATCAAAATCCGGGGTGTGGCTTCCGAAGGCATGCTGTGCGCTGAAGACGAGCTGGGCATATCCGAAGATCATAGCGGCATAATGATTCTGGATGAAAATGCAATCGTCGGCGGACGTCTGGCGGATTATCTGGCGAGTAACGATCGCAGTCTGGAAATAGATCTGACTCCCAATCGACCGGATTGCACTTCGCATATCGGAGTCGCCCGTGAAATAGCCTTGATGACCGGCAATGAATTGTATAAACCGGATATTAATCTCAGTGAAAGTGAATCAGCCACCAGCGCTTATATCAGTGTCGGGATTGAAGATCAAATTGGTTGCCCAAGATACGCCGCCCGTCTCGTTCAAGGTGTAAAAATTGGACCTTCGCCGGACTGGCTGGTAAAGGCTCTGGCAAGTATCGGTCAACGTTCGATCAATAATGTCGTTGATGCCGCGAACTATGTTTTAATGGAGACCGGTCATCCGTTGCATACTTTCGATTACGCCAATCTGAAAGGTCAAAAAATTGTTGTCCGTCGGGCAAAAGCGGGTGAGAAGGTAGTTACACTCGATGGGATTGAGCGCGAATTGTCAGACGATATTCTGCTGATCTGCGACGGTGAACGCCCGGTGGCGATCGCCGGGATCATGGGACTGGCAAATAGCGAAATCGAGAAGGATACCCGGGATGTCTTGATAGAAAGCGCTTATTTCAATCCGCGGATTATCCGCCGAGGTTCGCGTTATCTGGGCTTGCAGACCGAGGCGTCATATCGGTTTGAGCGTGGTGCTGATTATGAAGGCGCGATCTATGCATTAGAACGCGGAGCGGAATTAATTGCGGAAGTCGCTGGCGGACGGGTATGCCGCGGCGTTGTTGATGAATATCCGAAGCCGATCGAAAGTCCCAAGATTGTCCTGCGCTATGAACGCACTAATCGCCTGATCGGGATGAAATTCGAACCGGAATGGGTCAAAAAGGTGCTGGTTGGATTAGGTTGCGACATTCTCAATAGTAATGCGCAGGAAGTCGCGGTTCGGGTGCCATCCTGGCGACCGGATCTGGAGCGCGAAATCGACCTGATCGAAGAGGTCGTCCGGATTTACGGAATGAGTCGGGTGCCTTCGACAAAAACATTGCAGATGATTCCGAATATATCTACAGATGACCGCTATGACCGGATCGAAAAATTACGTTCTTTTATGGCGACCTGCGGCTATTCCGAACTCTATTGCAATTCACTGGTCAGCGCGCGGGCGACTGAATTTGGATTTGAGCCGGTCAAACCGGTTAAGTTGCGCAATCCACTCAGTCAGGACATGACATTCTTGCGAACGTCGTTAATACCGGGCATGATCGCGGCGATCAAGCATAATTTCAATCGTCGCCGCTTCGATCTGCGACTCTTCGAATTGGGTCATGTGCAGGCTTATGCGCCGGAGGAGGAAACTCAGGCGCGTGAATCCCTGCGACTCGGAGCACTGCTGACCGGTTATTTTGACGAACCGAACTGGGCTTATCCGCGGCGCAAAACTAATTCGTTTATTTTAAAAGGCCTGGCGGATACGTTAGCTCATGAATTCGGCGTCTGTAATTTGAATTATTCAAAAGCTGAAAATCTATTTTTCAAGCGTCTTGTTAAAATTTCAGCCGGAAAAAAGGTATTGGGATATTTTGGAGAATTAGCGCCGGATTATTTGGGAAAAGACTGGGACATCGAAGAGCCGGTCTTTGGAATGGAACTGGATGCAGATTTTCTGTTGAAACAGGTCAACCTGGCAAAAATTTATAAGGAGCCGCCTGTATTTCCATCAACCGAACGCGATTTATCAATCGTGGTCAAGTGCGAAATTCTCGTCGGTGACATTATGAAAAAGATCCGCCAAAATGGCGGCGATTTACTGCGCGAAATCAGGTTCTACGATCTTTACCTTGGAAAAAATGTTGATAAAAATGAAAAAAGTCTTACATTTAACCTGTTATTTCAGGCAGATGATCGAACCTTAACGGATGCTGAAGTTGATCAGATTATGGCAACCATACATTCAAATTTGTCACGGGAACTTAATGCCCGTTTGCGCTAAGAAGGGTTTATGAACATCACGAACTTGAGCCTTCTGGAAGAAAAAATCAAAAGTTTACTGGCGGTTGTAACCCAGCTTAGAGAAGAAAATCATAAAATGAAAACGGAATTAAAAGAAGGAGCCTCTCTCGAAGTAATGTTAGACTTGAAAAAAAGACAAGAACTACGCAGTAAAATCGAAGGAATGCTCGAACTTTTAAAGGATTATTAATCCAAATCCAACCGTACTGTTATTTGAAACGATAATCGATAAAAAAGATGGAAGAATTAAACGATAACTTAGTCCGCGTTAATATTTATGGCCAGGAATATACTGTAAAATCCAAGGCCGATCGCGCCTATATTATCAGCGTTGCCAATTACGTCAATGACAAAATGGAGGAAATCGAAGCTTCCCTCCGAACTGTACAAACCCCAATCCGCGTGGCGATTTTAGCCGCGATGAATATCACTGATGAATTATTTACCGCCAATCAGGAGAGAGACAAAATAGTCAGCTCTGTCGAAGAAAAAGCAGGCTTCCTGATTGACATCATTGACGAAAAGTTAAACGAAGAAATCTAATCCATCTTATAAATAAAAGCGATTAACTCTACCACCATTAGATACGGTTGGTGCGATGCAGTGCGAACGGTAGAGTCCTAACCGAATCTATAAGGAGTGGTATAATGACCTGGATCAATATTCTCTTCGCAATTGGCGGAGCAGTCGTGGGGACTGTTTTGTCACTTTATTTGTATATCCAAAAATTAAAAAGGGCGCAGGCGACTTTTTCTGAAATTATTGCCAATGCGCAGAAAGAGGCGGAGGAGATCAAGAGGGAGGCTCGTCTCGAAGCCAAGGACGAAGCTATCAACATCCGCCATCGGGCTGAAGATGAAGCCCGCAATAAATTGAGGGACGTGCGTGAAACAGAGAAAAAACTGGCCAAACGCGAATTTTATCTCGACCGCAAAACCGAGCTTGCTGATAAAAAATCCGAAGAACTCGATAAACGCGAAGAAGAATTGAAAAAACATCGCGATGGCTTAGCCCACAAAGAAACTGAACTACAAAATATCATTGATGCCCAGAATGAACGGCTGGAACGAATTGCCGGCATGTCCCGCAAGGAAGCCGAAGAAATTTTAATGAACAATCTGCTCGAAAAAGCCAAAGAGGGCGTCAACAGGAAAGCTAAGGAAATTCGCGAAAACGCCCTGGCTGAGGCTAACCGCGATGCCAAGAAAATCATCGTTTCCGCCATCCAGCGCTCGGCGGCTGACCATACGGCCGAAACGACCGTTTCGCTGGTCAATTTGCCAAATGATAACATGAAAGGGCGCATTATCGGAAGAGAAGGACGTAACATCCGGCACTTCGAGTCGCTGACCGGTGTCGAGATTATCATTGATGATACTCCGGAAGCGGTCGTGCTTTCGGGATTCGATCCGATTCGCCGCGAAGTCGCGCGCATCGCCCTCGAAAAATTAGTTGTAGATGGACGCATTCACCCGGCTCGTATTGAAGAAATGATTACCAAAGCCGAAAAGGAAGTGGATGAAGAAATTCTGCGCGCCGCAGAAGAAGCCATAGATGAAGTCGGCATTTCCCAGTTACAGCCGGAATTACTGAAAATGATCGGTAAACTGAAATATCGCACATCCTACGGGCAGAATATTCTGAAACATTCGATTGAGGTCGCCTGGCTCTCCGGTTTAATGGCGGCTGAGCTCGGTTTGAATGGCGAGTTGGCTAAACGCGCCGGGCTTCTGCATGATATCGGCAAAGCGGTTGACCGCAATGTCACCGGAACTCATGCCTTGATCGGAGCCGATTTCGCCAAGAAATTTCGGGAACATCCAATCGTGGTCAATGCAATCGCTTCGCATCACGAGGAAGTTGAAGCGACTCATCCAATCTCAGCCATTGTGCAGGCCGCCGACCAGATCAGTGGCTCGCGGCGGGGAGCACGCGGCGACACGCTGGAGAGTTACATTCAGCGTCTGGAAAAACTGGAAGCAATTGCGACTTCATTCGCCGGTGTCACAAAAACCTATGCCATTCAAGCCGGGCGCGAAGTTCGCGTAATAGTCGAGAATGGCGTGGTCAGCGATACCGAAGCCGATAGCCTGGCAGAGGAAATTGCCGCCAAAATTCAGGAGGAACTCAATTACCCGGGGCAGGTTAAAGTCGTTGTTGTCCGTGAACATCGTAGCGTGAGTTTTGCGAAATGAGTACAGTAAAATTGATCGACGGGATTGAAATTTCGCAAAAAGTGAAAGCCGATCTGGTGCCCCGTATTGAGCAACTCAAACAAAAGGGCGTAACCCCCGGGCTGGCGGTGGTGCTGGTTGGCGATAATCCGGCATCCAAAGCTTACGTCGGGATGAAGGCTAAAGCCTTCGACAGCATGGCGCTCTTTTCCGAGACGCTACGCCTGTCGGCCGAATCCACCCAGGCAACGGTTTTGGGATTGATTGATAAATTGAATCGCGATTCCCGATTTCACGGAATCCTGGTGCAATTGCCGGTTCCCGCGCAGTTGGATAGCAATGCTATAATCCAGGCTATTTCATCTGATAAAGATGCCGACGGCATTCATCCCACCAATCTGGGAAAAATGGTGCTGGGCGTCGAATGCCCGTTGCCCTGCACGCCGCATGGTATTTTAATGCTCCTGAAATATTCAGGGATCGATCCGAACGGAAAACATGTAGTCGTCGCCGGTCGCAGTAATATCGTCGGCAAACCGGTTGCCAATTTATTGATGCAAAAACGACCGCTGGGTAACGCCACCGTGACGGTTTGCCATACCCGTACGCAAAATCTGCGTGAGGTCACGCGCCAGGCGGATATCCTGATCGCGGCGCTTGGTCAGCCGGAGTTCATTGATCGTTCGTATGTCAAATCCGGAGTAGTGGTGATAGATGTGGGATCGAATCGAATCGACGATCCTTCATCGCCCAAGGGGTATCGGTGGGTAGGCGATGTTAAATTCGATGAAGTTGCTGAAGTGGCTTCGGCGATTACACCGGTGCCGGGCGGCGTCGGTCCGATGACGATTGCCATGCTGGTAGCCAATACCGTTTTTCTGGCGGAACAAGCGCTAAACAGGAAATAAAAATGGAGGGAATATGGATACGATTGCGATTCTTAGAAATTCCGAATTGACGCATGGATTGTCAGATCCGGAATTAAAGGAATTAACCGGTTTGTTTAAAGGACGTCATGTCACGCGTGACGAAACGATTTTTAAAGAAGGTGAACCCAGCGAGGAACTCTATATCATTGCCAAAGGGCGGGTAAGCGTTCTGATCTATTCCGCATCGCATCCGGGCGAACTGGAAAAAATCGCTTCACTGCGGGATAATGAATTATTCGGTGAATTTGCGCTAATTGATGGTTCGTCGCGCTCGGCTACAGTCATAGCTGAGGAAAATACTGACCTGATTTTTGTTGATAATATTGCTTTTCACCGCCATTTAGCCGCTAATGAACACGTCGGTTACATCATTATGCGTAATATTGCTAAAGTTCTGACCGGGAAACTGCGTAAGACCAATTTCGAAATGCGCAATGCCATTCTATAAAAACGGATTAATTTATGTCGCTGTCTGAGGAATTAATTAAAATTATCAAAACGCGGCGTACGATTCGCCAATTTCGAGCGGAAGCGATCGATCAATCGGTATTAATTGAATGTATCGACTGCGCCCGGGTAGCGCCGTCAGCGCGCAATCTGCAACCGCTTGAATATTGCCTGGTGACCGAACCGGATCTGGTCGCCGAAATTTTTCCTCTGCTCAAATGGGCCGGGTATATTGCTCCCGATGGTAATCCGCGGGATGGTCAACATCCGATTGGCTATCTGGTTGTGCTGGTAAATAAAGATTTAATGCAGTCACGCCACGCCAACGATGCGGGCGCGGCGATCGAAAATTTTATTTTGGCGGCCTGGGCGCATGGGATTGGTACCTGCTGGATCGCGTCAGTCGAGCGTCTGAAATTGCGTCCTTTGCTGGAAATTCCTGAAAAGTATGAGATCGATTCGGTGATCGCGTTTGGTTTCCCCGCCGAATCACCGGTTTTGGAAACAGCCAGTGAAATCCGCTACTGGAAGGATGCTGAAAAGGTTCTGCATGTGCCCAAAAAACCAATGAACACCATCTTGCATTTCAACCACTGGAACAGACCGGAAAGGAGCTAAAATGTATCCTGAATTAATTCATATTGGTCCGGTTACGATTTACACTTACGGTACGATGATGGCGATTGGTTTTATCGTCTCTTATTTGCTTTTACAAGCCGAGTCGAAGAAACTCGGCGATCATCCCAATTTAGCCAGTGACATAGTTTTCTGGGCGGCGGTTGGCGGAATCGCCGGCTCGAAACTGTTGTCTATCCTTGAAAATATTCCCGATTTCTTAGTCGATCCGATTGGCATGATATTTTCCGGCTCGGGGCTGGTTTTTCACGGTGGATTGATTGGCGGTACAATTGCGGTTATTCTGGTGCTCCGGAAATACAGGAAGAGCATTGGAGTTTACGCAGACATTATAGGGCCATTATTATTAGTCGGGCAGGGTTTTGGGCGGATCGGCTGTTTCTTTGCCGGTTGCTGTCATGGCAAAGCCTGCGACCTGCCATGGGCGATCACTTTTCCACACGCTACACCACCGGCTGATTATCCGGTCCATCCGACGCAATTATACGAAGCGTTCCTGAATTTCGGATTCTTTTTTATTTTAACTAAAGTCATTCGCCCCAGGACCACTAAAGTCGGTCACACAATGGCTATTTACCTGATGTTTGCGGGAGTTGAACGTTTCCTGATTGAATTTATCCGGGTCAATCCGCGCGGCTGGCTGAATCTCTCCAGCGCCCAGTTCACTTCTATCGGATTGTTCTGCGCCGGCTTGGTAGTCTTTTTCTTCTTATCCAAACCTAAGAAGAAGTGACGGATCATTTATAGTCATTAAGTCATTAGGTCGTTGAGGCATTGAGGCAATGAGGCATTCATTCTGAAATTTGAATTTTAAATTTTAAAATTTGAAATATTCGTCTGTTTTCGCGTATTTCGTGGGGGATTTATAGTCATTTTTTGTCCTTAGCTGTCATTTCGAATATCTTCCGTTATTTGGAAGAGGTGAGAAATCGTTCACGTCATAGTGATTAACCCGGACATAACCGAAATGATAGTGACTGACCGGTTGAAAACCACGAAGACTTGAAGGCACGAAAATCCAGATCTTATCGGGAGACGCGGAATCGCCTTAGTCTATATAACGAACTTTATCAACAATTAGCCCGCAGGGCTTCCAGTTTTGTAACAAGACTATCTCAACAAAAAAGGTCTACCTCGGAGAGGTTATCCAATCTTGATCCCCTGACGGGGAATAGTTTTCCTGGCTTTGAGGTTTTACAATACTCTGACCGCTCCGCGGTGGTTACCGCGGCGTGCCCCAACAAATATCAAATAATCTTTGCTCCCGAGGAGAGTCTTCGGCTCGTTCCTCTGCGCCTTTGCAAGAAAAGAATAGAGTTAAGGTTACGCCGCAGGAGCAGTGTAACCAGAAGGTTTACCTCGGAGAGGTTATCCAATCTTGATCCCCTGCCGGGGAATGGTTTTCCTGGCTTTGAGGTTTTACAATACTCTGACCGCTCCGCGGTGGTTACCGCGGTGTGCCCCTACAAATATCAAATAAACTTTGCTCCGGAGGAGAGCCTTCGGCTCGTTCCTCTGCGCCTTTGCAAGAAAAGTATAGAGTTCTGGTTATGCCGCAGGAGCAGTGTAACCAGAAGGTTTACCTCGGAGAGGTTATCCAATCTTGATCCCCTGACGGGGAATAGTTTTCCTGGCTTTGAGGTTTTACAATACTCTGACCGCTCCGCGGTGGTTACCGCGGTGTGCCCCTACAAATATCAAATAATCTTTGCTCCGGAGGAGAGCCTTCGGCTCGTTCCTTGGCGTCTTTG
>JALOAB010000316.1 GCA_023229045.1 Fidelibacterota bacterium | reverse complement strand
CCCAATCGTCGCACCGATATTAAGCCCGAATGAACGGCTGATGATGAAATATTCACCGCCGCCTTCGACCCGCTTGTTGGTGGCGATCTCGGATATCGCCAGTGCCGTCGGGATAGTCACGGCATGGCCTAATAAAATTATAAATACCATGCCCCAGAATCCAAGCGTGCCAACCCCATAACCAAAACGGAGAAATAAAACGGCGCCCAGAATGGTTGATATGGCGGTAAAGAATACCGGCGCTGTTCCAAATTTACGCGAGGACATCATAAGAATAAGCCTTTCATTGAATCAAAATGCGCCGTTAAGTTAAATTAGAACCAGCGGGCGCGCAAAATATATTTCATATTTGGCTGTATACTGAATAAGAATTGATTACACCACTCCTGCGGTTTGATCAAAATCTATCGCTATGCAGAGCTTCAAAATTTCACATGACTAATTATTTGTTTGATTCATCTACCCAAACTCAGAAAGCCTGCTATTCTCTCGTTCGCCGGATTTTCACAACGTAGTCTCTGATCGCAAAAGGCGAATAATATATCAGGAACAACAAAAATCCGACGACTTCCAGCGATAAAATGTAATAGGGCCATGGTCCCAGATAATCAAGCAATGAGGCTGTCTCAGGTTTGTGGCAAATGAAAAGATAATTGCCGTCGAAGAGGTAGTTAAAGACGGCGATGAAAACTAAGTAGATATTCGTAATGGCGAATATCTTGAAGATTGAACGGAAGTAAGGACGATAGCCCATGATAAAAGTCGCATAAATCGTGGCGGTGACGATTGCGCCGTGCGATACGAAAAACTGGAAGAAGCGGAAATGCGGATATGAAAAAGGTCCGATATCGGGCGTTATAAGCGCCTGCAATGCACCGCCGAATCCCCAAAAATAGACTATCTGATAAATCTGTCTCTTCTTCGTAACTAATAATACCGCCGATAGGACAACCGCCGCGCCGCACAAATGCAGGGGCAGGGAGGTTCCAGGTCTCCACTGATCGGTGGTGATCCGCCAGACACTCAATGAGATTTCCTGTAGGATCAGGAGAAGCGCCAGACCGTAGGCAAACCATTTGTCAAGTGTCCTACTGCGGGCCTTCTTCAGGCTGATTACCATCAGGACGTTGAGAGTAACGATAATTCCCAAAGCTACGAAGTGCGATAACGAAAAGGGCACGAATGCCCCGGCGGTGTAGTCGAATTTGAAGTATTGACTCATAAATCTTCCATTTTTAAAGTTGATTATTTAGGCGGGCAGGTGTTCATTGTTCGGTAATAATATTGCCATATTTATCGAGTTTATGATAGAAATTGCGACGGTCGATGCCGAAAATCCGGGCGGCTTTAGAAATATTCCCATGGGCAATCTGATAAGCCTCTTTGATCAGCGCTTTCTCGAATTCCTGTATGAGATCGGCGTAAGCTGTTCGAAAATTCGGGTAGCGCTCGATATCATTTTTCTGGACGAAAAAAAATCGCTGTCCGGGAAATTCGGGCGCAATTTCGGTGGGAAAAGTCAGATGCGACAGTCGAATAGTATCGGTCGCCAGGAGCGCCGCTTTACGAATAACATTCCGCAATTGACGGATATTTCCCGGCCAATTGTAGGATAGCAATTTAGCCATCGCGTCTTCGGAAATGCTGGTGATCTGGCGATTGAATTCAAAATTGGCTTCCGCTAAAAACAGACCGGATAAATGCGGAATGTCCTCGACTCGTTCGCTGAGAGACGGCATGGCGATAATGTATTCAGAAATCCGGTAAAATAAATCTTTACGGAATTTATTTTCAAAAACCAACTGTGACAGATTGGAATTGCTGGCGATTATCAGGCGAATATCCACTTTACATTCTTTAGTCGAACCAAGCGGGCGGAAGGATTTGTTTTCAATGGCTCGCAGAAAATGGCGTTGCTGGGTGAGCGGCAGATTGCCGATTTCATCCAGATAGAGTGTGCCACCGTTAGCCAGCTGGAATTTACCCGGTCGATTTTGCATAGCGCCGGTAAAAGCCCCCTTTTCATAGCCAAAAAACTCGCTCTCGATCAGATTTTCCGGAATGGCTCCGCAATCGACCGCGACGAAAGGTTGACCGCAACGCTTACTCTTTTTATGCAGGAGACGCGCGGCGACTTCCTTGCCGGTTCCGGTTTCGCCCTGGATCAAAATTGTCATATCGGTATCTGCCACCGAATTGATTTGCTTAATGACCTTTTTAATCTCCAGGCTACGACCAAAGATTTGTTCGCTGTCTGCGTCGTTCGTTACCATCTTGCGCAGATTGATAAGCTCTTTCCTGATATGCTGGCAATCCAGACCGCGTTTGGCCGCCAGCAACAATACTTCATTGTCAAAAGGTTTTTCGAGATAATCGTAGGCGCCCATTTTCATGGCGCTGACCGCCAGCGAAACCTCGCCATAAGCCGTAATGATAATGATGATCATTCCTTTTTCGATTTCTTCCTGGAGTGCCTTGAGAATATCATGGCCGGTCATATCCGGCAAACGAATATCCAGAATGACGCAATCAGGTGGTTGGGTCCGGATATAGCGTAAAGCCGTCTTGCCATCCGGGGCGGTGCGAACTTTGTAACCATTGATGGAAAACAGTTCAGCGATATTTTCGCGGGTATCCCGCTTGTCTTCGACGATTAAGATTGAGTCCATATCAGATTGTCCTAATTTAAGGATTTCCAATTCAATTTACGAGAAAGTTGGTATGACGACTTTGAAAGTGGTGCCGTGCCGCACGACGCTCGTGACACTAATTTTACCATGATGAAATTTGATAATTTCTTTAGCGAGCGCCAGACCCAGACCAAAACCTTTGGACTTGGAA
>JALOAB010000317.1 GCA_023229045.1 Fidelibacterota bacterium | reverse complement strand
ACGGAAATGTAGCGCCACATATCGTAGCGCTCCCATTCCGGCTGAAAAGGCTCATCGATTACAAAATCCTTGAAATGCACGCGATGCGGTTCACATTCGACCTGAATATAGCCGCCCGCCCGGAAATCAACTTGCTCGCCGGGTGGCAGTTCCAGGACAAGTTCTTTGATATAAGTCGCCACGTTGCGATTGGAACGCACGCTACATTCCCATTTGCGGATCGCGAAAATTTCCGGCGGGATTTGAAGCTTCAGGTTTTCTTTGACAGCCACCTGACAAGCCAGACGAAAACCAGCCCGGGCTTCCCTGCGGCTGAGAAGGGACAGCTCGGTCGGAAGAATCGTCCCGCCGCCTTCCAGGATTTTTACTTTGCAGAGTCCGCAGGTAGCGGCTCCGCCGCAGGCTGAAGGTAAATAGATTTGATGTTCGGAAAGGCTGTTTAGCAGTTTATCGCCAATCGGAGTTTCAAATGAATGTTGCGGATCCTCATTGATATTGATCTTGACTTTTCCGGCGGCCACCAGGCGTGATTTCGCCAGCAAAATCACGCCAACCAGCGCCAGCACGATAAAAGTGAACATGGCAACCGCCAGTAAAATCATTAAAAAACTGCTCATCGCCTGATGCCTGTCACAGTTGGATCCCGGAAAATAACATAAACGCCATAGCCATTAATCCGGCTGTAATAAAAGTAATCCCCAGACCGCGCAAACCGGGCGGAACATTACTGTATTTCAATCTCTCGCGAATGCCCGCCAATGCGATAATCGCCAGCGCCCAACCGGCACCTGAACCAATTCCAAAAACGATACTTTCGCCGAACGTATAACTGCGTTCGACCATGAACAGCGACCCGGCCAGGATTACACAATTGACCGTGATCAGTGGCAGGAAAATTCCCAGCGCGTGATACAATTTGGGCACGAATTTATCCAGAAACATTTCCAGGATCTGGACAAGGGCGGCGATTACGCCGATATAAGTTATCAAACCGAGAAAAGTCAAGTCGATGTCGAGGCCGAGCCAGTTCAGCGCGCCTTCCGCCAGCAGATAACGATAAATCAGATTATTGACCGGCACGGTGATCGCCTGAACTACAACGACAGCGATACCGAGTCCGACCGCCGTTTCGAGCCGTTTGGAAACCGCCAGAAAAGTGCACATGCCGAGAAAAAATGCCAGCGCCATGTTCTCGATGAAAACCGCTTTGATGAACAGGCTCAGGTAATGTTCCAGCATGTTTTACTCCTTCCCTGTTTCCGGTTTCACAGTGCGCAAAGCCCAGATGATCAGCCCGATCAGAAAAAAGGCGCTGGCCGGCAAAACCAGCAGACCGTTCGGCACATACCAGCCGCCTTCCGTATTTGCCCGCAGAATAGTAAAACCCAGCAATTTTCCCGCGCCGAAAAGTTCCCGAACGGAAGCTACAGTCAGCAGGATCAGGCTGTAGCCCAGCCCATTGCCGAGACCATCCAGAAAGCTGGCCAGCGGCGCGTTTTTCAGACCGAAGGCTTCGGTGCGTCCCAGGATAATACAATTCGTGATAATCAGACCGACATAGACCGAGAGCTGTTTGCTGACGCTGAATGCGAATGCCTTGATTAACTGATCGGCGATAATGACTAATGAGGCGATAATCGTCATTTCGACGATAATACGAATACTGCCGGGAACCTGGCGCCGGATCAGACTGACCGCCGTATTAGCAAATGCCGTAACGAAAATGACGGCTAACGACATGACGATCGCCGTCTCCAGTTTCGAGGTGACCGCCAGCGCCGAACAAATTCCGAGCACCTGCACTATTATAGGATTTTCTTTAATTAAGGGCGCGCTCAGAATCCTGAGGGACTTATTCATGCGCCACCTCCTTAGCCCGCAGATTTTGCAGGAACGGTCCGTAACCGTTTTCACCGAGCCAGAATTGCACGAGATTGTCAACCCCGCGGGTGGTCAGGGTCGCTCCGGAAAGACCGTCGACCTGGTATTGAGCCTGGGAGCTGGCTGGATCTACCGTACCCTTTACTACTTCAATTTTCAACTCACCGGATTCGTCAAAAGCGCGCTTGCCAATCCATTTGGCGCGCCACCGCGGATTATCGATTTCGCCGCCCAGTCCGGGCGTCTCGCCGTGCTCGTAAAAAATAAATCCTGTCACGGTCTGTATGTCATTTTTCAAGGCGATAAATCCGTACATGGTCGACCATAAACCCTTGCCATAAACCGGCAGAATTAGGCGCACAACCTGCTCATTTTCCATAACCTGATAAATGACCATATAGTCCGGTCGGCGACCGATGCCGGCTAGATTGTCGGTTGGCGGAATTATCCGACTCAGCTTCGGATCGCGGGCAATTACCTTTATGTCAAAATTGATCGGATCGAGTCGTTTGTCGGCAGGCGTTTCAGGCAGGATTTGACCTTCGGATAAATCGACCAGCGCCGGGTGGATTTTGGCATCAAAGGTTTGTCTCACGGCAGCGTCTTCAGTGTATAAATCAGCCGCCAGGAGAATATTTTTCAATTTATCCAATTCCCGGTTGGCTTGCTGGCGCTGACGCAGACCGACCACCGCCGTCGAAACCAGCACCGAACAAACTAAGCAGACGCCCAGCGCCACCAGGAACGTTTTCCGCGGACTCTCAGACGGCATTGTGCGCCATTCTCCTTTTGATATGGATATTGATAAAAATCCGGTCTATCAGCGGCGCAAACATATTGGCGAAAAGGATCGCCAGCATCATACCTTCCGGAAAAGCCGGATTCAGCACCCGGATCATAACGACTAAAAAACCGATCAGCAGGCCGTAAAGCCACTGTCCCGGCGTCGTAATTGCGCCC
>JALOAB010000314.1 GCA_023229045.1 Fidelibacterota bacterium | reverse complement strand
CGGGCTTTGATTTCCAGTCGATCGTTTTGAGTTCTTCTATCCTCAACTTTTATCAGATGAACTCCAAATGAGCTGATTACCGGTTGCGAAATCTTGCCTTTTCTTAGTGCAAAAGCGGCATTTTCAAATTCCGGTACCATCTGACCCTTACCGAACCAGCCCAGATCGCCGCCATTTTCGACTCCAGTCGGATCCTCGGTATATTCGGAAGCCAGGGTTGCGAAATCTTCACCTTCCCGCAGGCGTTCACGAATTGATTCAATCTGCTGTAAGGCTGAAAAGGTATCTGCCGGAGTCGGTTTAGTTTCAAAAACAACAAAATCCAGTGAACGGGTTTCCTTCACGTGAAAATTTTTGCGATTGGCATCGAAATATTTTTTGATTTCAGATTTGGAGATCGCGAAGGTGTCTTTGGCCACGATCGAGTAGGGGACAACCAGCGCGCTAAAATCAGCTGTCGTTTTTTCGAGAGCGATTTCTTCACTTACTTCGGCATCCGATACCGCTACCAGGCTCACTATCAGGTTCTGAATTTTTTCAAAAGGCAGGTAAGCGCGCATGTATTCTTCGACGGCCAGCCATTCATTGCCTTGAGGATTGTTGATTGCATTCAAATATTTCTGATAATCAAACCGGCCATCGGTCTGAAAGGCTTCGTTTTGCATCAAAATCTGTGGCGGATTATTCACGAGCACTTCGTAAATCTCTTTATTGGTAGCTTTCAACTTGTAATGATCGATCTGTTTGCCTATCAGGGTCTCGTTTATATAGGAATTCCAGATATAATCGGATAGTTGATTGATATCGGCTTCGCTTAACTCCTGGTTTTGTTCGCGGTAATTATCGATTTCGCTCTGTATCATTTGAGAAAAGCGCGCCGCATCCAATTTTTTACCATCGACGATACCAGCCGCGTCTCTCAGACGGGCTTTTTGAGAAAAAACATCCAGCAGGTCAGCGCCTCCAACCAGTCCGCCAATAGTCATACTGGCCAGAAACAGAATCAACAGCGCCCATAGTATAATGTGGGTATTGTTTCGCATTTTTTGCATCAGAGCCATAGCTTATCAAGTCCTCCAAATTTCAAATTAACCACTTCAAAAAGTGGACGCTAAATATAAGTAAAATTGCGGGATTGACAAAAGGTAATCTCGGCGGAAATAAAAGGATTGAAAATTATTGGTCTGATGTTAATGTTTTTAACATTCGGAATTATTGGTGTGTTTGTAATGAGCCAGCGGCAGAGGTTCGTGGATGCATTTACCGTCGCGTTTGACGATGTGACCGGGAGTGCCGACGACTGTGCAATTAGCCGGGACGTCGCGGTTGATAATCACGGTAGTCGCCCCGATTTTGGCGTTATCTCCGATGATGATCGGTCCCAGTAAAGTTGCGCCGGCGCCGATCAGAACGTTATTACCCAGAGTTGGGTGGCGCTTATCTTTGTGATGACCGGTGCCGCCGAGAGTCACGCCGTGGAAAAGCACGCAATTATCACCGATTTCGGCTGTCTCGCCAATTACTACACCGGTGCCATGGTCGATAAAGAAACCTTTCCCGATATGTACGCCGGGATGAATTTCAACGCCACTCCAGAACCGGGCGAGTACACTAATGAAACGCGGTAGTATCGGTATGTGTAAATACTTGTGCAGAAAATGGGCTACCCGATAGCAGAGAATCGCATGCAGGGTGGTGTAACAGAGCAGAATTTCTAAAATATTCGTAGCGGCCGGATCGTTGCGCTTGATCGCGCGGATATCTTCAATAAAATTAAATTTCATTTTTTGCCTCGAATAATTCGGTACTGAGATAACGTTCGCCGGTATCCGGAAAAATGGTAATCAGCAGTTGCTCGGTATGACTGCGTTTGGCAATTTGGAGAGCCGCTAACATGTTCGCACCGGCCGATATTCCAGTTAGGATGCCTTCCTCGGTAGCCAGATGTCGGGCAGTCTGAATAGCCGATTCGTCATCCACCTGAATAATTTCATCGATGATGTTCAGGTTCAAAATTTGCGGGATGAATCCGGCGCCAATGCCCTGAATTTTATGCGGATTGGGCTGACCGCCGGATAGAACCGGCGAAGCGCTAGGCTCTACGGCAACGATTCTGACTGCCGGATACTTTTTCTTCAGGATTTCACCAACACCGCTAAGCGTGCCGCCGGTGCCAACCCCGGCAATGAAATAATCGGGAACGCGATCGCCTAAATCTTCAATAATTTCGTGGGCGGTGGATTTACGATGGATTTCCGGATTGGCTGGATTATTGAATTGCTGGGGCATGAAATAGCCGTCTTGTTGCGCCAGGCGTTCGGCTTCGGCAACCGCGCCGGCCATGCCCTTATTTCCGGGTGTCAGAATAATCCGGGCGCCAAATTGCCTCAGAATCTTACGACGTTCAATGCTCATCGTCTCCGGCATGGTAAACACTACCGGATAACCTTTAACGGCGGCGATCATAGCGAGTCCGATTCCGGTATTGCCGGAAGTCGGTTCGATAATTGTCATGCCTGTTTTTAAAATTCCCCGACGTTCGGCGTCTTCGATCATGTTAAGCGCAATTCGATCCTTTACGGAACCACCCGGATTGAAGAACTCAATCTTGGCGTAAATCTCAACCTTCATTCCGGCAGTCAATTTGTTAATCCGCACCAGCGGAGTCTTGCCAATTGTTTTTAATATATCGGAATAGATCGTCATAACATTTCCGGTTTGAGGCAAACTTTAATTCGTCTGCACTTTAAATCCAAAGGAAATTTTAGTAATAAATCGATAATCGCGGATTTACTGCCAGAACGTGCGCGCCAGACAAATTACATTTTGGTTGGAAGATTGGATCACTGCATGAAGATAAGTAGTATCGCTAATT
>JALOAB010000027.1 GCA_023229045.1 Fidelibacterota bacterium | reverse complement strand
CTAAATTGGAAACACACAACAGCGGCAGATAATGGCCGGTGCTGTCACAAAAAGCCGCAATCTCACCCGTCGGATCAACGTATGGCTCCACCATGAAGGTATAAGCCGTTCCGCTCGTTCCCAGACTGACGGTGACGATTCCCGGTTCAACATTACCGGTGCCGACGGCACCATACATATTGTCGCCGCAACCGGCATCGATTTGACAATTTGCTGAAAAGCCAAATTTTGTCACCAGAGCGGGATTAATCGCTCCGATAGTCTGATCCGAGGGTTTAATTTCAGGCAACTTGGCGGCTAAATCCGGCGCGATCGCTTGAGTGACTTTTTGCGACCATTGACCGGTCTTCGGATTCCAGAGTGCCATGCCGGAGGTGTCGCCCGGTTCCATGACGCAAACACCTCCGGTCAAATAATAATTAATATAATTATGCACCAGAAATAGAGTCGCCGTTTTCCGGTAAGTTTCCGGTTCGTGGCGCACCATGTGAAAAATTTTCGCCGCGGTATATCCGGTTCGCTGACTGTTACCGACCTCCTTGATCATTTGCTCCAGACCGCCGATTTTTTCGGTCAATATCTCACATTCTTCAAGAGTCGAGAAGTCATTCCAGAGTTTACTGCGAGAACGCGACAAATTGCCCTGAGCGTCCAGAGCCACCAGACCATGTTGTTGTCCGGAAACTGAAATGCATCCTATCTGAGACATATCGATTCCGGCTACCTTGGCGTTGGTGAAAACGCGATCGACAGCTTCGATCCACATTTTGGGATCGGATTCGGATACGCCTTCTCCCAGCCCTTTTATCGCTCCATTTTCGGTATTATAATGAGGCAAGTCGGCGTCATAATTGACCGAATTTACATAGACGACTTTTGCGGACTTGAGATCGATTACGACAAGTTTTGTGCTTTGGGTTGAAACGTCCAACCCGGCGAATAATTTAAACACAGTTCTACTCCTATTTACTGCTTAACGAATATATTGATTGATCAGGCTTTCGTATACTTCCTGTTTGCCACTGATCATTTTTGGTTCGCCAATATTTTCGGCTAATTTTGCCAGTTCTGCCAGACCTAATTGACCTTTTTCGAAACGAGCGCCGTCGCCGGAGTCGAAGCTGGCGTAACGTTCTTTCTTCATCTTTAGATAATTCGATTTTTCCAGAATGTCATTGGCGATCAGTAAGCCGCGCGCCAGAGCATCTATCGAGTAAATATGCCCGATAAACATGTCTTCCAGATCGGTGGAACTGCGACGATTCTTGGCGTCAAAATTCATACCGCCGTGACCGATTCCGCCATTCTGCAGAAGAACCAGCATTAGTTCGGTGGAATCATACAGACTATGCAAGAATTCATCGGTATCCCAACCATTATAAGGATCGCCCTGATTGACGTCCAGGCTTCCGAATAAACTGGCATCGCAAGCGGTTTGCACTTCATGGGCAAAAGTATGTCCGGCCAAGGTAGCATGGTTATTCTCGATATTGATTTTGAAATCTTTATCTAAACCATAATTTCTCAGAAAACCAATCACCGTCGCCGAATCAAAATCATACTGATGCTTGGTCGGTTCCATGGGTTTGGGTTCAATCAGAAATGTGCCTTTGAAACCGGCGGCGCGACCATAATCGCGGGCTTTGGTCAAAAACATTGCCAGGTGTTCGATTTCGCGTTTCATATTGGTATTTAGTAAGCTGTAATAACCTTCCCGGCCGCCCCAGAATACGTAATTTTCTCCTCCCAGTTCGATAGTCGCATCAATAGCCGCTTTTACCTGTGAAGCGACATGCGGGATTACACTGAAATTGGGATTGGTAGCGGCGCCATTGGTATAACGCTTATTCGAAAAGACATTGGCGGTGCCCCACAATAGTTTCACTCCTGATTCGGCCTGTTTAGCTTTCGCCAGATTTACCAATTCTTTCAGATTCTTTGCGGATTCGATCACATTCTTGCCTTCGGGAGCCATATCGCGGTCATGGAAGCAATAAAATGGCGTGCCAAGCTTTGTGAAAAATTCGAAAGCCGCGTCCAGTTTGTCTTTAGCGGCCTGCATCGGATCGCTGGATTCATTCCAAGGAAAATCGACCGTACCGTCGGTGCCGAACGGATCGCCGCCATTATTACAGAAGGTATGCCAGTAGGCAATCGCAAACCGAAAATGGTCTTTCATGGTCTTTCCGGCTACGACTTTGTTTTCGTCGTAATACTTGAAAGCTAACGGATTGGTTGATTGAGGACCTTCATAAGGAATTTTACCGATTCCTTTGAAATATTCCTTTTTCCCAATTAAAACCTGTTTTGACATAGTTCATCTCCTATTCATTTTGTTTGTTTATTTATTTTAACGTAACAAATCAGCATCAAGAAAGCTGGAATGGACTGGTTAGTTTTTTAGACATGATGATATAACGTAATCTCAATTTCACTAGTTTGAATTTAATTGAACCGTTTCAATTTTACCAATAATTATTTTAATTAATATGCCCAGAATTAATCATTAGCGATGGTTACTTTTTACTAAATCACTGGTTTATTTTTATTTAAGTAATCTCATAATTTCGCGACCGGCCATTAAGACAGTGCCGATACCGTGCACATCATTGAGGGGCGTCGGACGATTGTAATAATCGTTCAGATCGTCGCTGGTGGCGGTACCGGTGCAAATTCCCTCGACTTGTCCGTCAGGACGGATTTTAGTCAAAACGCCCTGCCAGCCTTTTATAGCTAAAGATTTATAGTTTGGTTCAAGATAGCCTTGATTAACTGCCCGCGCAATCGCATAGGTAAACATAGCCGTACAGGATGTTTCCAGAAAGGAGTCGGGCTTATCGAGAAGTTGGTGCCACAGACCGGTTTGGCTTTGATAAGGGATAATCCCTTCTATATGGCGGCGGAATAATGCCAGTAAAGTATCTCTCTGGGAGTAATCTGACGGCAGGTGATCCAGAAGCTCAACCTGGGCTACGATCGCCCAGCCATTGGCGCGTCCCCAGAAAGCGACTCCTGGTTGGCGGGTATCCGAGTACCAATTATGATACATCAGTCCGGCTTTCTGATCGAAGAGATATTTGTGGTAATTAATTACCTGGCGAGCGGCGTCTTCAATTCCGATGGTTTCCCGGGAACGCCCAGTGACTTTACTCATTCGGCAGAGAAAGGAAATACCCATGTATAAATCATCCGCCCAGATTGTATATCTACGGGGAAATGTCCGAACGAGTGTGCCATCCTCCAATCGAACCTGTCGGGATAAAATGTGCTCTGCCGCCCGATCGATATAATCAAGATACCTTTCCTGCGGATCGCGCTGGATTATTTCAATAAGGCTGGCGCCCATTGCTCCACAGTCGTCCAGCTCCTCCATGATGAAAAGCTGACCAAAAGGATATTCCCATTTGTTTTCATCGGTGTGACGCTTTTCGAAATATGGGTAATTGTCAAAACAAAAGGCGATCTGGCGATTGACAAATTCGATGTATTTCGGATTCTTAAAACCTTCTCCCAGGCTCAGCATTGCCAGATTCATTACCCCATTCCAGTAACGCCAGTCGTTATAGCCGCTTTCCGGAATCAGTTCGGCTTCAGCCGGCACGTCAATCAGCCGAGAATAGCGCCCACCGCTTTTCTTATCGATAAATTGAAACGTAGTCTCTTTGAGTACATTATCGACCATTAGTTGGATGACTTTTTCCGTCCTGACTCGGTTTGATTGCGAACATTGCCAGAGTGATGAGGCTAAAGTCACTAATACTATGCTAATCAACAACCGTCTATTTTTCTTAAATATTATTGTAAAGCGTAAATCCATGCAACCTCAGATATTTGTGGTTTAAGTTACCTTTTGCGGACAGGGCTAGATTAATCTTTCGCGTAGGTTTTCACGGCTTGAATAAAGGCGGTCAGGTTTGCGGAACTGACTCCGGGCGGCAATCCTCCGCCGCAGGATACTATCACGCGCGATTTATCCTGAAGGCTGTCCAGTAGTTCAATTACACATTTTGTAACATCTTCGGGTTTGCCGTTCGCCAGCACATCGCGCGGCGGAATATTACCCACAAGCGTCACCTGATTATTTGTGCGTTCTTTTATTTCATTTAATGTAACATCAAAACCCATGTTGAACAGGTTTACGCCTATTTCCGGTAAAAAAGGCATCGAGACCCGGCATTGGGCATCATTATGGAGAAATTTCACCGCGACGTCGGCATTGTATAAATCTTTAAAATAAGGCAAACCGAATCGGCGAAATTCCGGCTCTCCTATGAAACCGATGATATCATCCAGAAGAAAAATCCCGTCAACCGAACTGAAAGTCTCGCGCTGAATCTGCAACCACTTTTTCAAAAATGCGGTGATTTTCTGCATCAAAGTATCAATCGATTCCGGATTAGTCAACATCGCCATCATCAGTTCAGTCGCACCCATTAAAAAGCTGGCGATATTAAGCGGACCGCGCGCAACGGCAAACCGGATTTTATGACCGGCATCCTCTATATGCGGCTGAGCTAGTTTGAGACGGTTTAAAATCATCGGCAGTAATCCATCCGTTTCCGGTTCCGGCACGACTAACGATTCGATTTCCTCCGGCGACTTGATAACCGCATGCGCATGCGGGAACTCATCCTGCGGAAAACGACAACGCGCCCCGAAAGCCGATGGTTCAGTACACATTCCATATTCCGACCAGAAGCCCGGTAAAAACATGATATCCGGAAAATCCCGAATGGCTTTCAGATTGGCTTTCATCCACAATTCGTCATTGGAAAAATAGTCGAGTATCCTGATACCATACCAGCCGGGTAACCACGGACTATCGGCAATAAAACCTATCGGTAGCGGTCTGACCTTTTCGCCAATGATAATTTTCTTTAGCATTTCCCACTGTTGATCTGTCATATCCAATCCTCATTTAGTGTTAATATATATTTCATCATTGCCGACATATTCGAACCAATCGAAATAGGCGACGGCGGAACTGGGTTTGCCCGAGGAAGTCGCATATAAAGCGTACATACACCCCACAAATCCTCCGGCAACCCGCGTACTTAAAAATCGCGCATCCACTTGATCTTTAAGCAAAATCCATTTATTCGGTTTGGTGGCATAATAAAATGAATAGTAAGCGCCTTCGGCGATGATCTTCATCTGGATATCGCGACCCTTGCCAATTTTCTGCGAGATCAATAAAGTATCTGACTTGAATAACTGCACGACCGCTTGACCTTTTTCCAGAGACTTACATAAATAGTAATAGTGCGTCTCATTCTGAAAAACCAGCAGTCCGGCTTTTTCGGTTTCAGTGGCAGGCATAAAATTCATTGCCGTAGAAGTCGAACCACGCAGGTGTTGCTGACGCCGACCGATAAAGCTCGGATTACTCTTTCCAGAACAGGTTTCCGGTCTTAATTGTATAGCCAATGAACCCGGGTGATCGCTCAAACTGTACCACTTTGTGTGCGGTGTTCGCAGAAAGACCCAGTTTGGGTCCAGACTCTCAGCGTCAAAATTGTCCGTAATTTGGAAATTGCCACTGTAAGGGGTTACTACCTCGTCGGCGTTTTCTAATTCTAACGGCAACGGATAAGAATATTGCACTGTGCCAGATTCCGGATTAATAACCGGCCAGCCATCGATCCATTTGACCGGCGCCATAAATGTTTCCCGCCCGGTATTGAAGAATCCTTCATATTCGGGAAGGTAAGGACGGCATCCCAGAAAAACCGCCCACCAATCGCCGGACTTCGTCATTACCAGATCAGCATGACCGGTGCAGGTAACCGGATTCGGTCGATTGGGATCGAGATGACGCTGGGTTAGAATTGGATTTTTCTCGTAAGGGATATAAGGTCCGGCAACATTTTCACTCCGGAACACCACCTCGGAATGTTCCCAGGAAGTGCCTCCTTCGGCGCACATCAGGTAGTAATAATCATCTTTCCTAAAAATATGCGGGCCTTCGATCCAGATTGGTTTTTTTGAAATATCTGTGCCGCCGTTTACCAGAATAATTTCTTCACCGATAACTTTCAAATTTTTGTAATCAAATTCGTACATCCGGATGGTGCGATGTCCTTCATAAAGCGGTTTGTCTTCCGGCGCAATGCTATTGTAAACGATATAAGCCTTGCCATTGTCATCGAAAAATAGCGACGGATCGATGCCGTTTATTTGAGGTAACCAACTCGGATTCGACCAGGGTCCCGCCGGATCACGAGCGATTACTACGTAATTCCCACCGCCGCCGACCAATGTACAGGTTACATAAAATAAGCCGTCATGAAACCTGATCGCCGGAGCGAAAATCCCTTCGGATACTCCAAGTCCTTCCAGGTTCATTTGTTCCGCCCGGTCCATGACGTGACCGATCAGTTTCCAGTTTACCAGATCACGACTTTGAAACACGGGTATTCCGGGAAAATAAGCGAAAGTTGATGTAACCAGATAAAAGTTTTCTCCGACCCGGCAAATACTCGGATCGGGGTAAAAGCCGGCTAGAATTGGATTACTATAACTCGTTTTTTGCTCAGCATAAATCGGATTCTCGCCGATCAAACTCGCGACGACTAGAGTCAGTGCAATCATCGTTTTTTTCATCTGCTTCCTATTTTTCTCCGCATTTTATAACTATTCTCTATTTCTCAATTTTAAATAACGGACTCTCCGGCGGTCCGAGATAGCTGGGATTTACCTCACCGGTTTCGATCACCATTTTTTGAATAACCACGCCGGGATCGACCGCCCAGAATTTCAGAGTATGTTTACCGGGTGATTGCAACTGATGCAGGGAGGTCATTATCGTCACGTATTCACTGACCGACTTTTGCCAATCCGGATGAGTCTTGCCGGCATGCATGTTGATTATTTGAACCGGTTCGTCATTAAAGGAGACGCCATAACGCAAACCCTGCCGGTTGAGGAAATTCAGAGTCGGCGCTAAATAGGCTTTCACCTTTACTTCACCGGAATTAAACAGGTAAACCGGGTACTCCAAACGCGGACTGTCTGCGCCAGGATTCAAACCGGGCATGGTCACCGGAAATGGCGTAACGGCTGAAAGGGTGCGTCCCAGATCCGGAATGATCTGCCAGTTGACGTTTTGAGTATTGATGGCGCTCGAAAAATGTTCGGCTTCGATTGAAATATAATTATTGCTCTCGACAAACCGATTCGCCAGATCTGACTTGGACGCATCCGGATTATTGATAACCAGATTGACCACTACCTGTTTTTTTTTCGGTCCGCTGATTGTGATTGAGATTGCACTCTGGCCCTTCGGAGCTTTTTTCCAGTCAATTTCAAGCCAGATTCTTTCTTCGGTGTTAATTTTTCCTTTGTCTCTGCTAATTAAAACACACGGATCGTCTGCCTTAATCACATAATCGAATGGAGTTTTACCACAATTGAAAATTTCAAGGTAATAACGGGGTTGATTAATGGGATCAAATTCCCCAAGAGTCGCTTCGGCTTTCGAAGGCGGCCAGCATTCTGTCGAGCCCTCAAGGGCGACTCCCATTATGGCCTTGGTTGGGATTTTTATTTCTTTCACTTCAGGCATTGAGTTCTCATCCGGTTGTTGCCAGTAAGTATAACCGATATGGGTCTGAGACATCATATGATTCCATTTTCCATTACCTAAGCGGTGATAATGATCGGTGATTTCGGCATCTTTTTGAAAGAGATCGCGGGCTTTCTGCGCCAGTTCATTAGTCAAAACCCGTCCTTGTTTGGCATACAGTCGGTTTTTTGCAACGGTAAAGTAGAGTTCGTTCAAATTGGCACAGGCTTCCGTCGGATGCAAAACCAACTGATAAAACGCATCCCGGTATTCGACCGGCAGAACTTCATTTATCTGACGCGCTTGCCGGGTCAATTCATTATACTCGGTTACGACCGTTTCGGCTTCCCGATAATTGACCAGGCTGTAAGTTTCGGGCGAAAGCAATTCCGGTTTGCGGCGAGCGTTGAATCGCGTGTACTGATTTAAAATATGGGCAATCTGCTCGGCATATTCGGTTCCGAATTGTTGCTCAGCCCAAATGCGCGAATACTCAGCCAGGCGCTCGACCGGCCATTCCTCAGGATTCCAGGCATAATCGAAGAAAAATTCAATTGGAAATTCCATCGGCTTGATATCGCCGACGTTCACGATCCAGATTCGATCGGCGCCATATTGATAAGCCAGGTGCATCTGTTCCCAGACTCTGGAAATCTGACTGGTATTCAACCATTTATAATTGCGAGGATCACCGACATAATCATAATGGTAATATATCCCATAACCGCCCGAACGCGGTTTATCATCGAGGTTCGGCAGACGGCGGATATTGCCCCAGTTGTCATCACTCCACATGATGGTGACATCGTCGGGAACTCGCAAACCGGCGTCGTAATAATCCTGCACTTCTTTATAAGGGATAAAGACCTGCGGTATTTCGGTGATCTCTTGATTGATGTTCCGGGTCAGGATTTCGCGCTGATCGTTAAATACTTTTTCCAGCAAGACTATCTGCTCTTTTACATCCACTCCGCCTTCCATTTGCGTATCGTGAATTCCCCGTAAACCGACTGTATATACATTCTCGTATTGCCCTCTAGCCGCAATGTTTTCATCCAGTACTTTATAGATATTTTCCCGATTTATATCATAACGCCAGGGACCCATGGTTTTTGAGTTCCATAATCCGGCTCCGGGGTCATTATTATAAAGCAATGGCTCACAATGTGACGAACCCATTACTATTCCGAACTCATCGGCCAGTTTGGGATTCAGCGTATCCGCTCCGAAATATTTGCCCCACATCCCCGGCCAGAGGTGATTGGCTTTCAGCCTTAGCAGAAGTTCAAAGACGTGCACGTAGAAATCGTGGTTAAAGCCGCTAAATTTCTCGTAAACCCAACCACTCAACGCCGGCGCTTCGTCATTGATGAAAAAACCGCGATATCTCACTTTCGGCTCACCGATAGTGTGCCGACCAGGTTTTATGTAAAGGCTGGATTTTTTCTTCACCGGCACGTCCGCCCACCAATACCAGGGTGAAACACCGGCATTCTCTGAGAGATCGAACATACCATAAATCGTTCCGCGCTTGTCGCTCCCGGCAATAATAAGTGCCTTTTCAATCTTTGGCAGTGGTTTTTCGATCACCTGGATCAGAAACGTTTCGCGTTTTCCGGCAATATCGGCGACATCGAGTTTTTTACTTTTAATTAGTTCATCGATCAGCGGATTTTTCCCGATCGTTCCGATAATCACCACTTCGGCAACACCCGGTAATTTATCCATTTCGATCGCTGGCTGAACATTGGATACTCTCTGCAGATCAGCCTGAAAGATTTGCAATATCCGCAAGACACCCGGATAATCCTGAGAACTGGCGCAGAGCGGAGCAATATTACCGGCAACGGCCAGCGCGAAGCCATCATTCACGGGACGCTCCGAAATATAAGAATTTTGAGTCGTCATGCTTGCTACGGATAAATTTGGTAACAGTAAGATTATCGAAAGCAACAGAAGAGTTATCACTTTCGTCGATTGATATAGTAATTTTAATAATGAGTCAGGCCAGTTAAAATTGCCAATCTTAATAATGGTTCGAGTCATAGCGCCCTCATTTTAATGTCAACCAGTTAAAAATATTAGTCAGTTTTACTATCATTGAAACGTTTTGATTTTAAGAATATCCGAGCGTTTTGTCAAATGGATTAAGCAAATATTTTTAATCCAAACAACCAGTCGTCGGCTGACCGGTCAGATGATACACGCGAAAATTACCGCTAACCTGTAGAAGCCCCATCAGGTACAACAATCCGTCGTAATAGCGATATCGTCCATCTGGAGTCGGAGTTCGCCATAATTCAGCCACAAATTCTTTGCGGACAGGATCGCCAGCCGCCAGAGCAACAACCGCATTCATGGCAACCAGCCCCGGACTATGTTCTTTTTCAAGTACAACGCCGTCTAATGTGTACTGATTACCATAATCGCCCATTCCCTGAGAGTAGAAAAATTTCAGCAGGCGGTTAGATTGAGCAATCGCCCAATCGTCGCGCGCAAACCAAAGATAATCCAAAGCTATATGCGCGCCTGTCCGCCAGGCATCGAACCGGAAATCGTTGTGGTTTCCACCCCAGGGAGCGTTTGTCGGGACACCGTCGAAAGTGGAGTAATCGGGAGACAAACCAGTGACCGGATGAGTGGCTTTTTTCCAGAATTCTCTGCTGGTTGCCGCGGCTTCGCACCAGAAAGTATTTTCCTTGTCAGCCCAACGCGCCCACAATTCATAAAAATGCGGCAGGTGATAAGAAGGATCGGTAAAGTCATCGACTGAGCCGAGTGGCACGAAGACAATCTGTTTTTCCTTCCTGTTAAACATATTGGTGACCTCTTCTCCTTTATCAGACGATTCAGCCTTATTGAGCATGGCATCCAGAATGAATTGGGCTTCAGCCTGATAATTGTACAAGCCTTCACCATTTCCCCAGCGGGCGGCGGCTAACAAGAGCGTAGTGATAAACCATTCTTCACCATCAGAGGCTGACGCCGGACTGAGCACGGTTCCATCGGTTTTACAATGCCACGCAAAATAACCTTGCATCGCATTACTCTGATGTTGCATAAAGGTTTTAACCCATTTCCACAGCCGGTTAAATTCTTCCTTCTTATCCAGCTGGACGGCAATCATCATACCGTATGACATACCCTCGGTGCGGACGTCATTACTGGCAATGTCTTTGATATACGCCCGATCGCGACCGACCGGATAATAGACTCGCTGGTTGCGATCATTACCATAAAATAACTGATTAAAAGCACTGTCTATTTTCGCCTGCACCTGAGATTCGGACAAACCCAGCAACTCCACAAAAAGATTGGGATATTTTCCGGTATAAAAAGCACCCGTTCGATGCGTCGCCTGCGGCGAATCAACAGGTTCGCCCATCAATCCATATTGCCCTGTTAATAAAATCATCAAAAATAAGTATCCTATTATTTTAACCTGTTTCGTTTGTCATACCTCTCAGTGTTTGCTTTCACATTGCCAATTTACACTAAAATCGAAACTTTGATTGGCTATAATCTAAAACGTTTTTATTTGTTTCAAAACATTAAAAACTATCCGAAACTGTCAATACTTATTGGCGTTGTTTAGATGGTAAGCTATCCGATCAATTTGAAATAGTCACCTGCCAGGTGCCAGGCTTTAACTCGATCGTCTCGGATTTCTGGCAAAGTAGCGTAATTAGTGTGAATGGTTGATTGGTCTTGATTATCAGATTGGCAGGATCGCCAGGACTCGCGCGTTTTTCACAGATTAATGTCAGAGTTGTCTGTCCAATCACCAGATTATCAATACCGTGTCGATCGGTTCGTCTCAAATGCCAAACCACCTGATTATGAATAGCGTCGGCGTGCAAACCAAGGATGTTTTCAATTAAAAGCGCGACCGGTCCGCAGGCGCTCCAACCCACAAAATCCGGTCTGGAATTATCACCGGGTTCAAGGAAATCCGGAGCGTAATTTTCCCAAACCGTTCCTGTCCGCTGATAGACAGCGTATATTGCGGCGAGGTATTTCTCGGATGCCTGAGCGGCGTATGCTTCGAAACCGTATCGTTCCAGACCTTTGATTGCCTGGTAAGTCGTCGGTTCCCAGGAAGAACCTAACCAGTAACCGCCATGTTGATTATACTCCGGCGATTCAGCCGCCAGCGATGCAAATGGAATCAAGCGGAAAAACATCGTCGTATCCATCAAGTGCGCAACCAATTTTCCAGCCTGTTGAGCTGAAGGAATTCCGGCTAAGAGTGTCCATGAAAATCCGATCGTCTTACACTTTTGCCAGAGATTGTTGTCATCCAGATTCCAGTAGAAGCCAGATTGTTCATCCCACATCAACTGGTTAATTTTAATAGAAATTTCTTCAGCCCGCCGGCGAAATTTCCCGGCTTTTTCAGGTTGGCCGATTTCCTCCGCTATAAATGCCAAATCGTTATACTGGATTACCATTTGAGCCGACATCTCTACCCAGGCCGAACCGGTTTGAGGTGTGTTGTCCATACCCGAACCGAGTCCTGTTTGCCAGTAAAGCCCATGTTTGGCTTCGGGTTTGACACGATTGACCTCAAGCCATTCAACATACTTTTCCAGTACCGGCAGAATCATCTCGAGACGATGTTTATCACCGGACAGCCGATAGTATTCAACTTCCGCCCATGAAAACAGCGGTGGATTGATCGCCTGAGGACTGTCTTTAGGATGATGGTCATTGCCAGCCCGAGACCCTTTTTCCCAGATTTCACGACAGATAAAACCATCCGCATGTTGCCGACAATAGAAATTATCAAATGACTGAATCACCGGGAAAACGTGATGAGCATAGCGCCAGAACATGACCATAAAGATCGTATCCCACTGAAAGATATTGTCGTTAAAAGCCTCGTCAACGTAATTAGAAACGAACGGCGTACCCGGTTCGGGTTGCCGTAAATGGTCGAAAGCTAATTCCCAGCATTTCCAGTAAAGATCCACCCAGCCGGGATCATCTTCGAGAATCGGAACTGGCAAAAGATTGCGACTCTCCGACCAATCAGGCAAAACTTCGGCAACATATTTCTTTTTTGGAAAATACAAACCACGATTATTCCTTCGCATCTCAGCACCCACTATCGACAGCCTGATTATTAAAATAAAAATGGTCAGGAGAATTAGATTCCTCTGACCATCTTTAATATTTAATCCTGAATGACTAGAAATTATATCTGAGTCCGATCGCTCCATTCACGCCAACTCCAAAACCGGGTAGGACACGAACTACCGGAACGAGTTCGAAAAAGGCGTCGAATTTCCTGTCAGCAAAGAAAAATTCGATCCCGACCGGAACGCGCGCACCGAGATATAAATCATTAGCTAAACCGACGCCGGCGCCGATTCCATAGTAAAACGGAAGGGTCGTGCCACTGACATTAATCAGGTTATTGTTGTGGATCAAATAATCGGCATGCACATGCAGATAACCACCGTCACCCAACGACCAGGCCAGTCCACCGGCAATAGCGTTCTTTTCACTCATCCAGTGTTTGGCGCTCAGACCGGAAGGTTCGCCCAGCATTATGCCCAGCCCAAAACTGTAACTCAAACTGAACGCAAAAAGTATAACGACCAATATACCGAAAGTTAACTTTTTCATACTAACTCCTTTTTTCTTAATTCTGTTTTTAAAAAGCTGAGTGTAACTTACAAATACTTTATCTATTTTACTCAGGAAATCAGTACCACTCCAATCCGTATTGTCTAAAATTGTGCTTTGCGCCACACGGCCTGAGAGCCGTAACTAAATCTACCGATACTCACCCGCCAGCGCTTTACGAACAGACCGAGGAATGGCGCGACGAGTGTTTTTATTTCATCAGTTCTGACAAAGAGATTAAATTCCAGTGTGATTGGTCTACAATTGTAAGGGATTAAAATGAGACGACGCGAATTCATTCAGACGTTAAGTATTTCGGCGACCGCCCTGGGATGTCCGCAGCTTATTCCAAGCCTTACGGCGAATAGTAAACTATCCTCCACCAAACCAGGTATGAAAATGCATTATGAAATTAAAACTTTAAACCTGAAATATACCTGGACGATTGCCCGCAATTCCAGCGACGTGAAAAAAAATGTCTTTGTCTATCTGGAAAAGGATGGTATTACCGGGATTGGCGAAGCCGCTCCAAACATTCGTTATAACGAAACACCGGAATCGACAATCGATTTAATTCAAAAGGCTGTTCCACTGATAGAAAAACTCAACCCCTGGGAGTTTGCCCAGTTCAGTCTCGACCTGAAGGAAATCGCTACCGGTCAAACCGCCGGTAAGTGCGCCCTTGACATAGCCTTGATGGACTGGATTGGAAAATCGCTGGGAGTTCCGCTCTATATGCTCTGGGGACTCGATCCGGCAAAAGCGCCACTGACTTCATTTTCAATCGGAATTGATAAACCGGAAATTGTCAAACAGAAAGTCCGCGAAGCCGGACCATATAAAATCCTTAAAATCAAGGTCGGCGGTCCGAACGACGAAGATATGATCAATACTGTGCGAAGCGTTGAGCCGCATAAACCGATCCGGGTGGACGCCAATGAAGGTTGGAAGGACAAGGAAACCGCCCTCAGGAAAATCGAATGGCTGGCAAAAAACGGCGTGGAATTCGTCGAGCAACCGATGCCCGCAAATATGCTGGAAGAAACGCACTGGATTCGTGAGCGGATCGATATTCCAATCATTGCCGATGAAGCCGTTATGACTGCCGCCGATATTCCCAAACTCGCTGAAGTTTACGACGGTATCAATATTAAACTGATGAAAGCCGGTGGTCTGCAGGAAGCCCTGCGCATGATCTGGCTCGCCAAATCGCTTGGTCTGAAAATCATGGTCGGTTGCATGATCGAGAGCTCAGTTGCTATTGCCGCCGCCGCGCAACTCTGTTCGCTGATTGATTACGCTGATTTAGATGGAAATCTGCTGATCTCCAACGATCCTTTTAGCGGAGTCCGGTTTGTCGATGGTCGTCAATATGCTTCAGCCAGACCGGGGATTGGTGTAAAACCGGTTTGATAGTTCAAGCCGCGGATTAACGCGGATAATTACTGATTATTTTAACGCTTAATCTACCAGATTTTGGCGCGGTTTTCCGGCGGAATGTACAATTTATCATTCGGCTGGATGTCATAAGCCGTATAGAATGCATCAATATTGGAAACCGGTCCGTTGACGCGGAATTTGGCAGGCGAATGCGGATCGGTTTTAATCAATAACTTCAGGAGTTCATCCCGGATGTTACTGTGCCAAATCTGGGCTTGAGACAGAAAAAAACGCTGTTCCGGGGTAAATCCGTCAATCGGTTTGATTTTTTTCCCGACCAGGGCTTTTTGCAAAGCATCGTAGGCGATCAGCATGCCGCCCAGATCGGCGATATTTTCACCAAGAGTCAAATGTCCGTTGATATGAAAGGTGTCAATCGGAACGAACTGGTTGAATTGGTTCACTAATACTTCAGTGCGTTTATTGAATTCCTCTTGATCCGCTTTAGTCCACCAGTCATTCACATTGCCGTCCTTATCGTATTGTCGCCCCTGATCGTCGAAGCCATGGGTCATTTCATGACCGATCACCATACCGATTCCACCGTAATTGATAGCATCGTCGGCTTTAAAATTGAAAAACGGCGGTTGTAGGATTGCGGCCGGGAATACAATTTCATTCATTGCCGGATTGTAATAAGCATTCACGGTCTGGGGCGGCATCAACCATTCGGTGCGATCGACCGGCTTACCGACTTTGGCCATATCACGCGCGAATTTGAACCGTTCGACATTAAGAGCATTACGAACATATGAATCGCGCGTTATTTCCAGGTCGGAGAAATCCTGCCATTTATCAGGGTAGCCGATTTTCACGTTGAATGCATCGAGTTTGACAAGGGCTTTTTCCTTAGTCTCCGGGCTCATCCAATCCACAGCTTTAATGCGTTCCGCGAAAGCGGCTTTGAGATTGGCTACCAGTTCCAGAGCGCGCTTCTTAGCTTTCGGCGGGAAATATTTTTCCACGTAAATCTGTCCGACAATTTCATCCAATGAATTACTGGTAGCGTTTAAAATCCGCTTCCAGCGCGGCAGAAGTTCCTGCTGACCGCTTAGAAATTTGCCATAAAAAGCAAAGTTTTCGTTGACAAAGTTGGTATCCAAGCGGGCAGCCGTGGCATGCACCAGATGCCAGCGTAAATAGGCTTGCCATTCTTCCGGCTTGACTTTATCGATTAACCGACTGACCTGCGAAAAGAATTTTGGCTGGGCAATGTTAAAAGTGTCGATATTCGCCAGACCGATCGAGCTGAAATATTCCGACCAGTCGTAATTTCCCGCAATTTTCTTTAATCCGGCAACGTCCATACGATTACAGGTCGCTATCGGATCGCGCTCTTCAAGGTTTGTCATAGCCGATCGGGCCAGGTCTGTCTCAATCTTCATTACGGTTTGCATCGACTTCTGAGCCACTTCCGGCGCTTCACCCATCAACTTGAACATAATCACCAGATGTTTTCTGTAAGCATTCTGGATTTCCTGAGAACGCCCGTCATTTCCGAGATAATAATCACGATCCGGCAGACCGTAACCACCCTGATAGAGCCAGATAGTTACCATTTCACTCTTTTGCGGATCCTGGTCTTTAAAGATGGTAAACAGTGGATTGATACCAAGCTGGTGAAACTGCGTGATAACAGCCTGAACGTCCTTTTTAGTTTTAATATTAGTGATCAGATCAAGCTCTTCCTGTAGCCCGGCCAGACCTTCGGAATTAATTTTATTGGTATCCATTCCGCTGGCATAGAAATCGCCGATTTTCTGCAAATTACTGCCCTTGGCGGCGCGACTGCTGGCGGCGGTCTCCATAATACTTTTCAGCTTCTGGAAATTCTCATCAAACAGAATAGTAAAACTACCCCAGTTACTATATTCCGGGGGAATCGGATTATTTTTCTGCCAATTACCATTAACGTACTGATAAAAATCATCACCCGGTTTGACGCTCAGGTCCATTCCGGCTGGATCAAAGGCTTTCACCGCGCTATCATCTTTAGCGCAACCGCAGAGCAATGTCAGTAGCAACAAACCGAGAATTATGCGTTTCATTTTCCGTTTCCTTTCATTTATTTTGGCGTAACATAAACCAGTGTAAAATTATATCAGTAGACAAATTATTCAAATGTTTTTTCGACAAATGGCACCAGCATCCGTCAGGTCTGAGGATCCGACAGAACTTGTAGGTTGTGTCAGATCCTCAAATCTGACACATTCCCGACATAACAGAAACAGTTACTAAACCTTCACTCCCAGCGTCAGGATATTTCTGCCGTTCTCGTATTTATATTCGATGTTATCGGAGCGACTTT
>JALOAB010000026.1 GCA_023229045.1 Fidelibacterota bacterium | reverse complement strand
CCAATGGCAATAGCGTTTACTTTATCAATCTTTTTTATTGTATCCTTTTGTTGAGCACTCAAGTTCTGAATGCTTATTATAATTAATGCTATCAAGGCTAACCTCATTATCAAATTCATTATTTTCATCCTTGTATCATTAATCTATATTTTCATTAAATCTATCTTTTTTATCACATTTTCAGTTTCCACATTTATCGTTAGCGCAAGAAATTAATCGGTTTCTCTGATGTGGGAAATGCCACACAACGGTTATAAATATACATTGTTCTCTTACTCTCATTTTTGCGGATTAAATATAATTATTGATATTTCACCTGCAAGAACAATCGAAATTTTAAATTTAGAATACCTTGCCAAACCTAAAATACTCCCTCCTTTTATATTAAATATCAACTTAGGCGGATTTTAGAAAATAATCCGGCGAAAGTCAAGATAAACGAAGATGGATATGCTAAACCGCAACAGGCGGCTAAGAAAGTGTTATTAGGCGACGATGCGCCCGATCCGGTTCCAGCGAATCTTTTTTGTAATTTGATAAAGCGGACGCTCCTTATCCCAGGACATATAGGTAATCAATCCCTGTCCCATGATAGAATCAAACGGCACAAAACCCCAGAAGCGGCTGTCCCAGCTGTTGTCGCGGTTGTCACCCATCATGAAATAGTGATCCTGTTCAGCGATATAATAATCGACAGTCTTACCATCGATGTACATTTTACCCTGATAGATACGAAAAGTATGCTCTTTCAGCTCGGCAACATTTCTGATGATCTCAGTCTGGATTTGGCCGTAGCGCAGAGTATCCCCTTTGGCTGGTATATAAACCGGACCGTAATTGTCTTTATTGCCAATGCCGTCGGGAAACATTTCAGGATCGTTCCAGCCGGTCGGATAAGTATATGGCGAGATAAATTGCGAATGTCTGGGATTCGGGAAGATTTTACCGTCGACATACAGTACTTTATTGCGAATCTCGATAGTTTGTCCGGGGCCGGCGATACAGCGTTTGACATAATTCAACGAAGGATCGACCGGGTATTTGAAAATGACAACCTCGCCCGGTTGAGGTTTTTTAAAGGAAGGTAAGCGAAACCAGGGAATGTGAAAACCGATTTTGGTCCAGGGAATTCCAATCCAATCCGGGGTTCGAGCTCCATAAACAAATTTCTTACCAAGAATGAAATCGCCGATCAGGATCGTACTTTCCATCGAGCCGGTCGGGATCTGGTAGGCTTCGATGATCGTAGCCTTCAGACCTAATGCAATTAAAAGTACAATACCCCAGGATTTGACTTCCTGCCAGAACTTACTATCACTAGTTTTCTTATCTTCCATTTTCTCTTTCATAATTTTAACGGCGTGAATTTACAATTTTTAGCCCGGACTGCCAATTAAAGTTCGTTTCGAGTCATTTATAGTCGCGGCGTCATTCATAGTCATTGATAGTCATTCATAGACATCCATTAGTCCGGAGAATTTACAATGAATGACAGCCCCGATCTTCATCGGAACAAATGACAATAAATGACGTTTCCTTTCTCATCACGAATTACGTCTTACACTTTACGACCGTTGAGCGGAGCGAAGTTCCTTCATAAGCCAGTCATAGCCTGATCTTCGACCGGACTTTGCCGGGCTCTTGACGGATCATTTGTGGTCATTTTTTGTCAACCTATTTCAGGACGTGACACGTGACATAGTTCCGAGTTGCGAGTTGCGAGTTTAAAGTTACCAGTTACCCGATACCGGACACCGGACACCCATCATTTCAGCAGTGTCATCTTGAGTATCTGTCTCTCATTGCCGCGTTGTAACAGGATAAAATAAATCCCGGAACGGGCTTCGATGCCGGCTTTGTCAAGGCAATTCCACACAAAAAGGTATTTCCCGGGCGATTGATTACCGAATTTTTCAGAAAAGATTTCTCTCCCGAGAAGGTCGAAAATCCTCAGCTGGACAGCGGAAGTTTTCTCCAAATCATATTCAAAGGTCGTGGATGAATTGAATGGATTGGGGTAATTGGGATAGATTTTAAATTGCTTCGGTATAGCGTCCGTAACGGATTCTTTTATTCCTAAGAGTCCCGCTTCAGGCGTTTCGAGTCTCTGATCGGTAAATATGTGAAATTCACCCGGCACCAGCGTCAAAGTATCCGAACCGGTTGCGGTCATACTTTCACCGGAGAAATAATCATACCAGACGCCGCCATGCTGAAACGACGGATTGCTCGTCGTGGCAGTCACTCCGAAATTGCCAATGATAACCACGTTCATACTGCCAGTCATGGCAATTCGCTTTACATTATCACTCAGCGTCATACTGAGTGATGTACCGGCGCTGGAAAATACATCATTCTCCATGCGGAGCTTTATCAGCGCCTGGAAAGTTTTGTATAATCTCAGGCGATTGGGATCCTGTAAATAATCCCAGCGGATCGGTTTTTCTTCGAGGCGACCGTTATAATCAATCGAAAAATCATAACCCAGTTCGCCAAATTGCCAGATCATCTTCGGACCGGGCAATGTCAGGAAAAAGGCGGCTGTCATTTTCATGCGTTCCAGCGCAGTGCTCAAGGTCTTGATGCTATAAGAGCCGGAGGAATTGCCGTAGGTCAGATTCTTATACATCAGACGTTCTTCGTCGTGGCTTTCCATATAGGTAATCAGTCCCGGCTTGCTCCAACTGCGGTTCTTATAGAATCCCCATGAAAAATCCGAGTCATCAGTGTAACCCATCGCCGACTGGGCATAATTCCAGTTCGTATTTCCCCAGAGCATCATACCGTAATCTGCTAAAACTTTCTCTTCTGAATTTTCCGCAAGATGCTCCAGAATTACATAAGCCGTGCTGTCAACTTCCCAAAGCGCGTCGGCCATGCGCTTTAATAGTCGAATCCGGTCGGAATCATAAATACTGCCCCAGGAATCACTGGATGATTTAATATTATTGCCGATTCCTTTGGTAAAATCGAAACGATAACCATCAATTTTATACTCCGTCACCCAGTATCTTGTCACCCGATCAACAAAAACCTGGGTCGCCGGACTTTCGTGGTCAAAATCGTAACCCCACTGGGCATCCGGATTGGTGAAATTGTGTTGCTCATTGTACCATGGATTTTCCGGTGAGGTTGTATGATCTCCGTGATCGTATAGCCTCACCAGCGGCGATGAGCCAAAGGAATGATTCAGCACAATATCCTGAATAACAGCTATCCCGCGGGCGTGACAACTGTCGACGAGCTCCTTCAAATCATGCGCCGGTCCGTAATATTTATCCGGCGCAAAATAAAACGACGGATTGTAACCCCAGGATGAATTGCCCTCAAATTCGTTGATTGGCATCAACTCAATCGCATTCACACCCAGATTTTGTAAATAATCAAGCGTATCGATCAATGTCTTATAATCGTGCGTGGCGACGAAATCCCGGATCAGCATTTCATAAATAATGAGATTAGTCTTTTCCGGACGGGTATAATCCGTGGTTTGCCAGGTATGTTCAGGTTTTTCGATTTGAAAAGTGCCGACAATCTCGGACGTTTTACCTGCCGGATAAGTTTTCAAATCCGGGTAAACGCTGGCAGGAATATAAGCGTCATTCCAGGGATCAAGAATTTTTTCGGAATACGGATCAGCGATGCGAATTTCGCCATCTACAAAATATTGGAAAGCATACTCAGTCTGCGGATCGAGTCCTTCCACCGCCAGCCACCAGTGCACCTCCGCTCCGCCATTATCCTCACATTTCATATAGTAATTGGAATCGACCATCCAATCATTGAAATCGCCAATCAGATACACGAAATCCTTATAGGGCGCCTGCAATGAAAAAATGACGCCGGAATCACCGACAAGGCTAACACCGCCGATGACACTTTCCGGTCGTGAAGCAAAGGTTACCGGTTGATTTACCATAATCGCAAAATCGACTGTGTCGCCTTGTCTGATAGTATCAATCCCGATTGCTATAAAATTATTCATCCCGTAATTATGATCCGCGGTGATAAAATCGTAATTCAACATTGTATCGGCAACCTGCGTGATTAATTCATTATTAAGAAACAGTTTCAGGGTGTCGCATTCGGTGCCGAGAGCGGCGCTGTTTATCTCAATTGCCACAGTATCGCCACGGTCAGCGAATACCGGCGAACGACGGGGATCGGTAAAAGCGTTGTTAATCGTCGGTTTGGAAATAACTACCGTTAGACCGGATTCATATAGTTCATAGAAAATGTCTTCGGTTTGTTTGGAAGCATCCGCACTACGGAATACAAAACAGAGTGCATATATGGTTTCAGAGCCAGAGGTAACAGAATAAAATACTCGTGGATATCCCATTACAAATTTGTATATATTTGCAGAAATGCGTGTCAATTTAGTTTGATTATCATTGACTCCCCATGCCGCTTTCTCATGTTGCCAGTTACCTACATTGGTATTTATACAAGTATAAACATAAAGATCGCCGGTATATCCGACCAGATCGGTTCTTACGGCTTGAGTGGCGTCAAAATAGACGACTATCGAGTCGTACTGCGTCGCGTACTCTGGTTCGGTCCAGATGACCTGAGCCATCATGCTCGGAGCCGTAATTGACATCAAGCCCAGTATCATCGCCAGGCAATATTTAACGTGATTTTTAGTCATTTATAGTCTCTAACCGAAATAAGTAGTAATCATATCCGAAACAGGGTAAAAGCAGTATTCTATCTTCAAATAAAAATGCGCCCGTGCCGACCAGTAATTGCGGTTCCTTATCCGCAATATCCGGCAACACCTGTGATAAATCCACGCTAACGGTTTGGGATTTACCTTTCAGATTAGCGATAATCAATACTCTTTCCTGATTTTCGCTTCGCAGGATAGCGCAGATGCTTTCAGGATGAGAAGTTTTTATAAATTGATAGGTTCCCGACGTGAGAACTGAATTTTTCCGTCGCAGGCTATTCATTCTCCTGATTAAATCACTTAAACCGTTATCGAACTGACGCCAGTCGACAGCGCTTTTTTCGAACAGTGACGGTTTTTCAGCGGCGCCTACCTCCTGTCCGGCATAGACCATCGGCACACCGGGTAAAGTGAACGTCAAAAAGGTTAAAACACGGGTTTGTTCCGCCGAAAACAAAGCTGTCGTTCTGGCTTCATCATGATTTTCAGTAAAACGCATCTTGAGCGCTTTGCGTGGATAACGATAGTATTCCTTTTCGAGGGTTTGGGCTAAAAAGTCAGCCGGATAATCATTCTTTATAATTTGATAGAATGTTCGACGCGTGTTCCAGCCATAAGTCAGATGAAATCCGTTCAAGTATAAACGCGGGTGATCGCCTTCTGCCAACATTAAAAGATTCGACTTGATTTTTTGGAGTCCTTTCAAGGCTTTTTTCCAGAAATCATCCGGCACCAGTTCAGCCACATCCAGCCGATAGCCATCTATATCGAATTCAGTCACCCAGTATTCCAGCGTTTCCCACATATATTCGCGCAGACCGGGGGAATTATAATTAAAATCCGCGACGTCACTCCAGTCATCATTCGGGGCGATGATATTCCCTTCTGCGTCCTGAGAGTACCAATCGGGATGTTGTTCTATAAGTAGATTATCCCAAGAACTGTGGTTGCATGCAATGTCCAGAATAACTTTTATTCCCAGTTCGTGGGCGTTGCTGACCAGGTTTTTTAAATCTTGTTCGGTGCCCAAATCCGGATTGACACTTTTAAAATCCCGGATTGAATAGGGACTGCCCATGAGACCTTTGCGGTGTTTTTCGCCGATTGGAAAAATCGGCATCAGCCAGATGCAATCCATACCCAGGCTCTTGATTCGCGGTAAATCTTTGGTCAGCGCTTCAAAATTACCTTCACGACTGTAGGCGCGAACGAAAACCTCGTAAATACAGGCAGTCTTCAGCCAGTCCGGAACCGTTTGTGCCTCTTCCTGAGAAAATTCCGATTGTAATAATTCGGTCGGCTCTTCATATCGTCGCAAAGTCACATTACCGGTAATCCCTCCGGCGCCGCCGCTATCATTAATCCGCACGACTAATAAGTTCGATTCACCAGGCTTGACTTGTTGCGTCAGATCAAAGTAAAACTGGACTCCGGGTCCGGTATGTTCGCCGATTTTTTCACCATTTAAATAAACGACCGCATCGTCATCCACGGCTTCGAAAACAAGCGCGAGGCGATTACCCGAAATCAGCGATTTTCTGACTCTGAATTCTACCGCATACCAACCGATTCCATCATAGCGCGGATCATCCCAGAACGCCGGAATATTTAGACTGATCCAGTCTTTGCGAACAAAAGCAGTTCGAAAATAACCTTGAGTTTCTCCAATATCCTCAGGGTCATACTTAAACGACCATTTGCCGCTCAGACTCTGCACATTCTGATTTATTTCACAGTTACTTAAAACCATAAGCAAGACCAAGAAATCGTTTAATATTCTGGGCATTCTTTGAATTCCCTCTATGAGCAGATAGTGACACTAAACCCGTTTGCGATTTTCGATCGCTTCTTGAATGAGATGATCGACTTTTTCAAATTCGTCGGTCAACATCCCTGCAATGATATGAGAAATATCCATATTCATTCGTTGACCGAACAGAGTAATATCCAGAATCAAATAATTTGTTGCAATTGTCAGAGCCGCCTTGTTTTGGGTCCAGATGGTCTGTTCATCTTCACTGCCATTGGCCGGTCCCATTACTAAGTTTTTTGAATCAGTTACGAGAATAAATTTCCGATCCCAGTATTGTTCTAGTTTATCTTCTGCAATACCGTAAGCTAAAGTATTGCCGATGGGCGGATTAATTTCATTAAACGAAAAAACCAGAACCGAAACATTCCGTTTACAGGCATTTAAAAGTGACTCTTTGATAAGCATTATCTCGCGTTGCCAGCCGGAAATATAAATCGACTTATGGGCTTCACGAACCAGCATCTCACTGGTTTGCATTAAAGATTGATAACCACGTAAATTCCAAAAACCTTCCGTATCGGATTTATTGCTGAATTCCGCCAAATCGTCCTTAAGATTCATGACGCGACCGGCGTAATCTGTCTCCATACGTTTGAGCATCTCGTTTGGCGCTAAAGGAATATAGCGTCGTGGTTTGTCATGAATCGAGATCACGATTCCCTGCGCTTCCAGCCGTTTTAAAACAGTGTACACCACCGAACGCGGCACATGCGCCAACTGGCTGATTTCATAACCGGTGGCAGGACTCAATTTAAGCAGACCCAGATAGGTGCGGGCTTCATAGTTGGTGAAGCCCAGTTTCAACATTTTATGCAGAACATTTTCCTGTAGAATATCCATTTTGTCTTTCTATTCCATTATTAATAACATCAAGCAGACGATGACTCGGAATCGACATCAACTTCAGTCGAGAGATGACGAAACCAGGTAAAGTATAAAATCAACGAAAGCGCCAAAACTATGAGCAATAAACTTAAAAAAGTATCGAAACGCTTCATGACCAGTACCATCCACATCATGAACAAACAGACCTGCCACGGCACCGCAAAGAAAATCGAAATAATATCACGACGATTTTCACGATTGATCTGGCGCCGCACTCTTTCCGGCAATTTAGACCGGATCGCGCCCCAGAATCCAAACGGTCGGGTAACCCGATAGAAATTATCGAGAACTTTAGAGTCAGTCGGTTTGGTTAATAAAGTGCCTATTATCGTGGCAATGGCGCTGATACCGGCCGCGAACAAAAACGCCAGAAATTCAGCGGTGGCTTCGGGAGCGATGATTTTCCAGATAATCGAAGCCAGCATCCCGGCGGCCATCCCAATCGCATAGCCATATCCATTTAATCGCCACCAATACCAGCGAATCAACTGCGGTACGATCAGACCGGCTCCGATACTCATCGTAATCCAGCCCCAGATTTCATTGATATTTTTGATTATTAGGGTAAGCGCCAGACCCAGCACTACGATTACAATCGAAGCGCCATAGCTCTGACGCATCTGCTGACGGTCGGTCGCTTTTTTATTTATATATTCAAGATAAATATCCTTGACCCAATAGGCCGCGCCGGCATTGACGGTCGAATCGAAAGTAGACATCGCCGCCGCCATCATTCCGGCGATCAGGAAACCTTTTATCCCAATCGGTAAAGTCTCCACCACGATCGGCAAGACCATTTCCGGATCAGTGATTCTGGCGCCCAGATAAATGCCCCAGACCGCCATCGCTCCCACAAAAAACCAGCGGAATGACAGTAAAAACGTCCAGAATAGCGAAAGCAATCCGGCATCGCGATCACTCTTAGCCGCATAATAACGCTGAATCATGTAGCTACCGGTACCGCCACTGCCCTCGATTACTACTTTAATTATATAAAACAGCACAGCGATGCCAAACAGATTGTACATACTATAAACGCTGGTCGAATCGATTGCCAATCTTAATTTTGGCAAAACATCCGTCCACTCCTGATAAGTGGTCGGAAATGCCCGAAAACCTCCTCCGGCAATGTCTTTCAGAGGCATCATCACTGAAAACTCAGCTGGCAAGTTAAAATTTAATGCCCGAAAAACGACATACACGATCATTATAAATATCAGCGAGCCCTGAAAAACATCCGTCCACACCACTCCGTAGAGTCCCGAAGCCACTGTATAAATCATGGCTATCGCAATCAGCGCCGCCGCCGCCCAAAATTGTGACGACAGCCCTAAGAAATTGGGAATGCCCAAAAATTTATCTAAAAATTTTCCTCCACCCACCGCGAAATAAGTGATCATGGCAATCGTGACGATAATAGAAGTCAAAGCCGTGATCAAACGCGCCAGGCGCCCTTCTCCATCCTTGCCGAAACGAAATTCCATCCACTCCGCTAATGTCATCACTTTCGAACGACGATTCCACTTTCCCATGAAAATCATCAAAAATGCCATAATCAGGGTGACGCCGCCGCGAAACTCAATAAATAAACCGCGCACTCCCAGAGCATAAACCAGGGCTACGATAATCATCGTACCGCTGATATCCAGATTGGAAGCCATCCCGGACGAACCCAGCACCCACCAGGGTAATGATCGATTGCCCAGAAAATATGAATCAATCCCCTGAGCGGCTTTGCGTTGAAACCACAATCCGACGCTGACCATTCCTATCAGATAAACAACTATTATAACATAATCCAGTGCATGCATCTGGTGCGCCCCCTATTAAAATTCAAAGAAGAAAAAGAGGAAGGACGGGTCAGCCCGCCCTTCCTCCACAGAGCAACTTACTTCAACAATACCATCTTTTTCAAAGCATGATACTGGTCGCCAGCTCGTAATTCATAAAAATAAATACCGGAAGCAACCTGATTTCCGTTCATATCGCGGCTGTCCCAGACATAACTATAACTACCCATGTTGAGGTTGCTATAGACAACTTTTCTGACTGAATGTCCCAGCAGGTTGTAAATCGTCAACTGGACATCGCTTCTTTCCGGAATAGCGAAACGAATTTCCGTGGTCGGGTTGAATGGATTCGGGAAATTCTGCGAGAGAGCGAATTTGTTAACGATATTTGCCTCGCCATCCTTGATGCCAACTTTAGGAGCTTTAGCATTGAAGTCCCAGGCCGAGTAGAAATTCGGATTGATTGAACCAAACTGAACCTCTAAGGTAAAGGTCGGATTGGTATCATCAATATTCTCGATATGATTGAGACCATAACTGCTTTCATTGTCTCCACCACCGATGCCGAATTTAAATTCCTGACCGACGGTTTTATCAGTGGTAAAATTGTAGACGATCGTATAAATGGTGTCACCTGCAACAGCATCGCCATTCGTGCCGTCATCATACATTCTGCGGGTCGCATCACCACCTAAAGTTCCGCCCCAGGTCGCCCAGGTGCCTTCACCATTATTAGACATCGGACCATTGATGCACAGACCTAAGTTGGCAAGCGTATCCGGATCCGCCTCGAGCATAGCCGGAGTAATATCAACTGATGTTTGAATATCATCCAGAGTCGAACCAGCCCAGACCTGGTAATAAGCCGGACGCAGATCACACTCGATCGTCACGGTAACCGCCTGGCTTAGCTTCTGATTATTCCTGAACTTAGGCATGCGCCGAGGATCAGTTTCACTGTCTTCGATATCATTAATTTCATTACTGGTGGCATTGGTTAGCATAAAAGCCCGCCGCTCAGCCTGGGTAACATCCTCGCCATCGTAATCGAAATTAAAATATACTTCCCGTTGTTCCACGCCGTCCTTAATCATATAATACTGGTAATAAAGTGGCTCATTGAGAACAACCGGTACATCTTCAAAAGTCGTCATGTAAAAATATGTGCCGGCAGTTCGAATCAGATGAGCGTCCATCGTCGAAGACAAACTGTTGAAATAGCCCATCCGTACCAAAACCGTATCGCCAACGGCAAAACCCTTGTTAGTGATAGCATTTGTCATATCGGCTGTAAAAATAATATCGACAGTGTCTTCCGGTTCAAATCCGGCCGGGGCCGCATCATTCCAGTACTTCCAGGCCAGGGTAGTATCTTTCAGATTAGGATGTAAAACGATAATCCTGTTTTCATTTCCATCCCAATACTTGCCAGCCAGATTTTCAGTGTTACTCCAATCGTTTCCGATTGCAAAACGATACATCAACGTACCAGGATGACCACTCAGCGGATCTACCTGGTCGACCGTATCAATGACACTTTGAGCAATCCGGATAGTCCGGCTCCAATAATCAGTCTCACCTTCCTGTGATAGCAGTAAAGTACCCGGTGACCAGGCTGGATCACAAAATGGCGCATGACCAACTACGGACAATTGCGAAAAACTATCTTCGTAATTTTCCATACTTACACGCACGTAAATATCAACCGAATCAGAAGGCGTAAATGGCGGATTGAAGTCATTATTAACATATGCCGGCGCTAAAGTTGTATCACTCGCCGACAGCACATACATCCGATTTCCGCCCGGTATTGTGACATTCTCCCAGCTAAATCCGTCATCATCGTTGGCTTTATAGCGAACCTTATAAGCCATCCGCCAACCAACCATAGAATCCGGATAGGTAACCGACAGTTTCCAGTAATCTCCGCCTACATTCGTAGCCAGCGGTGAATCATCACCCCAGGTCAGGAAAAGGTTGTACCATTTGTCAACACCTTCCGGCCCGACTTCCGACCCACAAATCTGGATTTGATGGGTTGAATCGGTGACTCCTTGCATGGTTGATGTATTGACGATGTAATCAACTGTCACATCCGCATATGATGTGACAACAATTAACGCCAACATCATCAACAGAACAGTAGCTTTTTTCATAGCTTTTCTCCTTTTTTTGTTTGTTAAAACCCAATTGTTAACGATAATGTTGAAATATTGCCAAAAAAGCCATATTCCTGATAAGTATAATCAAAAATTATATCGGCATATTGAATGGGTAATTTCAGCCCCATCCCAGCCGTCAATCCCTGTTGTTTAGTCTCGCGAAATAATGCCTGATAACCAGCCCGTAGACTGATCATTTTCATAACTAATATATCCGCGCCGCAGTTCAATACTTGACTGTTATCAGTCGGACGTACTACATCGCCGGCTAAAGTCATAGCAATGAGCTTATTGCTGATTATCGGCATCGCCACTCCAACGGTAAACGTTAACGGAATCGGCCATTTATCCGTCTTTAAATATGAAACGATAGTTTCATTATTACCGGAAGCTTCCTTATCAAGGTCGACTTGCGTGATCAGGTCTCGTCCCTGCATCTGAAGTTCACCACCAAAATTCCGCATACTGGCGCCAATCTGCAGGCCGTTAAACTGCGTTTTAAATAGCAAGCCCAGGTCAACCGCCAATGTGGTAGCATTTACATGCAGGATTTTTTGACTAATGTATTTTACGCTACCGCCTATCGAAAATCGGTCCGTCAAATTACGGGCATACGCTATTGAGACAGCCAGATCGCTGGCTTCCCAAAATTCGCCGGTGCCATCGGGTTGATCGACAGTGGTTATTTCCTCACGCTCACCGTAATCAAGAAGATTAAAGCAGACTCCGATAACGTCCTGATCAGTGAACCGCAGTTGAGCCGCCAAAAATTGGTGTTTACTACCAACCAACCAATTGGTCTGCGAGACATACATTTTATTCTTAATTGTTCTGGAAATTGCCCCCGGATTCCAGAAAAGCGCGGTGGGATCATCGGAGAGAGCGGTGAACGCTCCCCCCATCGCAATGGCTTTACCGCCTACCGGAATTTGCAGGAATTGACCGGAAGCCGTTCCGGATTTATTCTGAGCATAACTGCAGATCGTATTGAGCAGGATAATTAAAAATATAGTTTGGATTTTTCTGTTCATAATCTCACCATCACTTTATAACTGCCAATTTACCGGATTTCTTGCCAACTGAGGATTCGACGATGTAGAAATACACTCCAAAAGCAATATCCAGATTCTCTTTCGATTTTAAATTCCAGGCTAAGGTGCCGTTATGAATATCGCCATTATGATTCAGAGTAATGACATGCGCTCCGGCTGAGGTGAAAATGTGTACTTTTGAGTCAGCCGGCAACTTGCGAAATTCAATCCGTCTTTCACCGCGTCCGCTCGTAATAGAAGGCGGCAAAGGAGCTTCCATCGTGTTCGCCACAATGTACGGATTTGGCACTACTCGAATCTCATCCATATCGACCTTGGCGATTTGATCGCTTACAACTGGGATTTCAGTGGTGAATTCATATAAGTCACCTTTTCGAAATGGAATACCGGTCTCGACATGCAGAAAATCTCCATTAACAAACCTTGGCGGATCGGTTGCGATATTCGGGAAATTAATTACCCATGAATACTGATAGGTACTGTCCGGTTTCATTATAAATGTTTCCAGCAGACTGCCCGGTTTGATTTCATATATTCCATGACTGTTCTTGGGTGGACCATTATATAAAAATGGTATTTTTATCGAATCCAGCAAGTGATATATATAGAAATTAGTCTTCTTGATCAGACTCCTGATTAGCGCATCCGAAAACGTGGGATAAACAGATTTTAGAAAACTTAGCGGGGTTTCATATAATACCTCTGTACTATCACCTATCCGGATCTCGTAAATTCCGGGATATCTTACCCCTACGATCGTATCACCCTGCAATTCAGCCTGATCGATTGTGAACGAGTAATCCAGGATCCTATCGGTAGTATTCCAAAATGATTTCGAATCGATTTTCTGGATATTCCAGGAGTTGGAAAATACTAATTCGATTCCATCGAAAATATCACTGTCGATGGTTTCACCGGCATAGGGACTATTTTGAATGTTCGGACTTTCAAATATCGCGTAATATTTATAGTTTATCCTATATTCGCCCTCGCTCAAACTACTGTTTGGTTTAATTCTAATCTTTCCATGGATGGTATCAATCTCGAAGTTGTTCAGTGACAGAAAGACATCAGGATTAGTGATATTTGCTATTAAAATGCCAGGGTAATGAATATATTCATGCGCGAGATGGGCAAACACGGTGTCCAATTCCAGAATTTCTTGCACTCCCGAAATATCCAATACCGAATAGGTAGCGGTTAGCGGGGCAAATTCGTCAGTGTCATTCCATTCAAAATTTGGTTCTCCTTCGTCAGGCACTCCATTATTAGCTGTCGTGCCGGGATCTATCAAACCACCAATGTCATCGGTAAGATAATTCCAGTCGTTATCGTTATCGACTCCATCGGTGCGACTATCCGTGAAAGTTACCCGGTAGGTGTGCCCGTTCAGCAGGGTTTCGTCCACAACTCTGTATTGGATGCCCCCGTTAGCCGGTCCCTGGAGATGTTCTAAAGAAGACTCACTATTTAGGGGATCGTAGCCGGCAACTTTGACGGTTGGTCGCACTCTTACAGTATTAATATCCGTGATTACAGTTCCATTAGATTGAACTGAGATGAATTTTGTATTTTCCGATGGGAATATATCACTCTCGGCATCTCCATGGTCATAAGCCACGACCGCATAATAATAGATTCGACCGTTTTGGACTTCCTCGTCAACGTAACTATGTACCAGTCCGTTGTCCGAACCGAGATAAAACGAATAACCGTCAGCGCCCTGGTATAAATCCGAACTGGCTTCGAAAACACCCTTTATGCCATTGACCTTGTCAAATTGTGCCAGCGGTTTATAGCCGGTTACGACACCATGTACATCGGTTATCACTCTCGCATCATTAAAATCCGGATCGGAAGCTTTATAAATCTTATAACCTTCAAAATCCTTCTTTTTGGTAACCGGATCGATACTCTCCTCGGCGACTCTATCCCAGTAAAGGGTCACTTTACCGTCTCCGGCAACTGCCGTCACAGTCGGTTTTTCCGGAGGTTGCGGGAAGCGATAATCACTGTCATAGATATCCTGAACGGTTGCCCGGTTTTTTAGCAGGTCGGTCATATCGTGACCATAGACTAATGCCAGTGAAAAACGCTGGGTATCTCCCGCCCGTAGCGGGAAATAACCGGAACCATAGATAAAATCACCATCTTCTCCGGAAATTGGTTTACCATTTTGAATACTGGACGGCACATCGAAGTATCCCGGTTTTAACCAATCCCAGAGCAGTTCGTCATCCGCCATTGGATAATCTTGAGAGGGCGTAAAATAATTAAAACTGGTCAGTCCAATCTGGTCCGATTCATCGACATCAGTCCTGTCAAAATTAGGTTCGCCAAGGGTTGGTTTTCCATCACCCTCTCCATAATCATAGGTATCCGGTTTTCCATCGGCGCCAACGTCGTCAGTTTCGGGATTCCAATCACCGTCATTATCGATTCCATCATCACGGGCTTCGTCAATCAAGGGATCGTTAATACCAATCCCTCTTCTAAAATCCTTATAAGCCACCGGATTCAAAGTATCAAATAAAACGATGCCATTCTGATCAACCCGACGTTGCCGGTAATGTAGCAGATAATTTTCATCAATTACTCCATCCAGGTCATTGTCAATGCCGTCGTATACGTTCGGATTGATGGAACCGTCCGGCAGGATATTCCCTTCTATCAGTGTTATTTCTTTTGCTATTGATAGAGTTAGTCCCTTAGTCTGAACTGTTTCGGTATCACTGGTGATTGTATGTAAAATGCGGTTGTAATCATCATCAATTAATACAATCTGATCACCCTTCTTGTATGTCACTGAATCAAAATCACCTTCGGCAAACAATGGCGCTGTAAAGATCAGATTTTTACCGGTATGCTTTTCTGATTTATTATCGCCGTCATTATCAATTCCGTCATACGGATTTCCGGGACTCTCCAAAAATGCATATCCGACTAATCCCACCGGACCCTGCCACTTCGGATTACGGCGGTTATTATTCGGATAATCACCGGTATATGTCAAATCCCGTTCTACATCAAAGAACGAATAGTCGTCATCATATTCTTGAGGTGAGTCATCGGTGCCGGTAACGCCATTGTATGTACCAGCTACCATTCCGAATACAACTTTATCGTAGTTGGTCGTACTGGTATTGGTTATTTCATAAAGCCAGAAAATGACATCCTGCGCCAGGAACTGAGCCCATTGCATTCCACGAACCCTAACTTCGAGTCCGAGCCCGTTCCGGGTCACATTCGTGCTATCCGGTCTGAAATATATGCCACGGGTTGGCGGATTTGTATGAGGATTAATGACAACGCTGTTATTACCGCTGTTAAACTCAACATCATTGTTATCGTCCATTACGAAATAACTTTCCTGATCGGCGTTGGTAACTCCTTTACCGAAAAAACCATTCCACTGACCAGACCAGCCTGGGTCGTCTTCGTTCATTCTATCCGGCCAATAAGGTGGCCAGGTAGTCTGATCGGTGCTCATCGCAATACCTTCAGAAGCCTCATTGAAATAACCTGAAACCGGCTCAAAAGTCCACTGATCGCCGGTGTTTGATTCTTCTCTGGCAGTCGCCGGACGATCTACCGGGCAAACCACAACGCTATGAAACCTGATTATCGAATCTATATCGGAAGAATAATACTCGACCTCCGCTCCTACGATAGGACTGACGTCTCCAATATAACCGTTAGTGTCATACAGCCAGGCGCCGCGCGGACCTTTATTGGATGGCTGACCGATCACTCCCCAGTTCCCATATACAGTCCTTACCAGGTTTCCATTATGAACGCTACTACGTCGATAAGCTTTCCCGCTCTGGCTCGCCCAAATAATCTGCGTAATCATTAATACCAGTAAGATTATCGATGTATTCCTGCTAATCAGAGATTGATGGTTGCGTTTCATAGACTAATCCTCATTCCTATTTCAATCCTGCGCGGTTCAGCATAATGCGTTGAATTATTAAACCACTCGCTGACCGAGTTTACCGGCGTACCAATATTGAGAGCTTTCACTCTGGCTTCATCGGTAGTAAATCCGGCTCGACCCGTTTCATCGTAAACATTGACTTCGTTTAACCGATCAAACAGGTTTTGGATTCTAATAAATAATTCCATCGGGTATCGATTCGATAATAAAATACGATAATAAGCCTTTAGATCAATGGTGAAGGTTGCCGGTTTCGTATCTGAATTAGTTAGCAATGAAGTGATATCCTTACTTAATTGGGGAGTATAAGGCAAACCACTTCCCCATCGCCCCAGAAAAGTAATGCCATAATTATTTTGATTGTAGCCGACGACTCCATTGATCGTATGGCGTTGATCCCAGGCTAATGGATTGAGTTGAATCTCCGGCTCGGTACCACCAGTGACCGCATTTCGGTAAGCCTCGGGATCTGAAGCCGTACCCTTGGCAATTTGTAAAGTGTAATCAAAACTGGTATAGAGTCCTCTCGGATTCTGTTGATTGATCGAAATCGTGAATCCCTTAACGACGCCAAAATCGCTGTTTACCAGTTTGCTATAGGTGGCCGAACCGCCATATACTTCAATTTCTTCTGCGCGGGTGCCGGTCAGATCGCGAATATCTTTTAGATAAGCCGTCACATCAATCGAAAAATTCTCAGTTAA
>JALOAB010000313.1 GCA_023229045.1 Fidelibacterota bacterium | reverse complement strand
ATTGAACTTGAAGAAATAATAAAAACGTCTGGATTCTCAATGATTGAGTCGGAAAACCTCTGTAAAATTCCGCCTAATTATTATTTAGTCGCTAAAAAAGATGAGAAACGACGCAATCCGCCTGACACTTCCGGTAACGCCGAATATGCGGCTTGACGTAGTTTCGCTAAAGTTGGCTCCCGTTGATTGCCAACTTCGGGTACTTGAGGAAACGTTATACTTTATGCTAGGTAAATCACATTAAAAATGAATAAAAAGAAAATAGCAGTAATATCGGATATTCACGGCAACTCGATGGCATTAACTGAGGTGATCAGGGATATTAAGAACAGAGACGTTGATATTATTATCAATCTTGGTGATTCTTTGTATGGACCTCTTGATTTAAAAGGAACATTTGAATTATTGGTAAACAATAACCTGATCAATATTTCGGGCAACCAGGATCGGATCATTCTGGAAAACTTAGATCAGGATTCAGGGTCGCTAACTCTCGAGTACGTTAAATCCCAACTAAACGACAAAATGATAGATTGGTTAAGGCACTTGCCTTTTGACACAATTATCGATAATGAAATATATGGTTGTCATGCAACTCCACAGAGTGATACCAATTATTTATTGGAAAAACTGGAAAAGGATCATGTCGCGATAAAAAATAAGAATGAAATTGATGACTTACTGAAAGACATAAAACAGAAAATTGTCATCTGTGGTCATAGCCATGTTGCGAATATCGTGGAAACTGATAACAAATTGATCGTGAATCCGGGTAGCGTTGGACTGCCCGCCTACGATGATGAATTTCCAATTTATCACACTATGCAAAATTATAACCCGCGTGCCAATTACTCGATAATAAATATCGTCGAAGATTCCATTTCGATAGATAGGGTTTCGCTTGATTATGACTTTGAAGAATCAGCTCGATTGGCGGAAACAAATAAACGTCATGATTGGGCGAAATGGATCAGAACAGGAATTGTCTAGGTTGCACGAATGCGCAATATTACGGTGCATAGGAACTCCGCCCGAGCCGGGGTTTTCCTCCCGGGACAACCCGGCAGACAATCAATAAACGGACACTTAGTTAGCCTCTATTTTATCTTAATGAAAAATCTAAGTGGAAAAGTAGCGACGGAAAGAATCGGAGAATTTTTAGCGAAAAGACCAAAACTTGAATGGTTAGAACCACCGATGCCCAACGGACAAAAAACAGTCCTTGACGTATTGACAGCCACTCACCAGGCAGAACACGAAATAAAGATAAGAGAATGGGCGGAAGACGTTTGGCGTAGTTGGCACTCAAAACACGGTCAGACAATCGAAAAACTGGTCAATGAAACCTTTTAACCGCATAACTTTGGTCAAAAGTACCATACCTGAACATACTTAGCAGAAATGAAAAAATTTAAAATAACGTTGATCAGTGGTTTATTAGCCATTTCAACTATCAATGGGTTTTCTCAACCACTCACCAAAAAATTATTTGTAGCCATAGATGGTTTGGCACCGGCGGTTAAGTTTGGAATAGAAAAAAACACTTCAGAACGATTATCCTTAAAAGCTTCGGCGGGTTTTTGCTTAGTTGGGCCCAGCTTACTGTCTTATAATTTTTTCGGTACATATATAATTACCAAACCGGAAAATAATTGGGGATTTAATCTGAGTTTTGGTTTGCTTGACAACTATGTCGATCTGGCAACTCCCATGTTTTCATTAGGATTTGGCGGTGGCGCCGGAATTTACTACCGGTTTCAAAACAGCTCGATATTGACATTCCGGTTGGGTGTTATAACCGGTCCCTCGATTGACAACAATGAATTTGGGATGCTAACACTTCCTAATTTGGGGATCGAATATACTTTTAGATTTAACAAAAACAGAAACCAAAACAAATAAAAACACCTTGCAACGTCGTATGTTAAATATTGGGATTCTGTTAACATACATCCCGACCCAGCGGGACTATCTCAAATCAGTTTTTCCAATCCGGGGCACATCGCTCCCCCGGTGTGGCTCGAATCCGTCGCAAGCCAGGAGCTTAGCGATGAGTATTTGAAAATCGGAACAGCCGAAGTAAAGCAATCTCGATGGAAACTCGAACCAGAATACGAATCGGCGATAGATTTAAGTAAACGCACTACCTCAAACCGTTAGTCTCAATTTTAAGACAATACTTTTCACCGATCTACGAACCACAAGGAGAATTATGAAAGGATTAATTATTACATTGCTATTAATGGGATTTATCAGCCAATCAGGTTTGGCACAGGACTTTGACAAAACCCGGCTAGACAATTATTTTGAAACACTCGAAGCGAACCAGAAATTCATGGGAAGTGTCGCAGTTTCGCAAAACGGCAAAATAATCTATACAAAATCAGTCGGATTTGCCGACCTCGAAAACAACATCAAAGCCAGCGAAAATTCAAAGTACCGAATTGGTTCAATTTCCAAAACGTTCACTGCGGTTTTAGCGCTGAAAGCCATCGAAGAAAATAAACTGGATCTTGATCAGACTATCGACAAATTCTTTCCGAAAATTAAAAACGCCAAAAAGATCACGATAAAACATCTTCTCAGCCACAGTAGCGGAATACATAATTTCACTAATGATGAGGATTATCTGACCTGGAATACCCAAGCCAAAACCGAAAAAGAAATGGTTGATATCATTACCAAAGCAGGAAGCGATTTTGAACCCGGCAGTAAAAATGAATACAGCAATTCAAACTATGTCCTCCTGACTTACATTCTCGAAAAGACATTCAAAAAACCTTATGCTGAACTTTTAACGCTCTACGTTACCGAACCGCTGGGATTGACCAACACCTATCTCGGCTCGAAAATCAATCCTAAAAACAGCGAATGTAATTCCTACCGTTTTAGC
>JALOAB010000030.1 GCA_023229045.1 Fidelibacterota bacterium | reverse complement strand
CCCGGGTAGGTGTTAGCCTAAATGTTTTGTCTTATCTATAACAATCAATTTAATATTGAATATCTGAGATTTTAAAAATTTGGGATTCGATCCTGTGCGAAATTTTTAACTATTAAGCGGAGAGACGGGGATTCCCCGCCTGACTGCTGACGCAGTCACGCAGGCAGGGAACCCCGGGTAGGTGTTAGCCTAAATGTTTTGTCTTATCTATAACAATCAATTTAATATTGAATATCTGAGATTTTAAAAATTTGGGATTCGATCCTGTGCGAAATTTTTAACTATTAAGCGGAGAGACGGGGATTCGAACCCCGGGTAGGTGTAAGCCTACACACGCTTTCCAAGCGTGCTCCTTAAACCACTCGGACATCTCTCCAAAAAGCGCCATAGTTTAAAATAATTGTCCCGATAAGACAAGATATTCTGTCGGTAAATTCAAAAATCAATGGGCTTCTTGTGGATATATTTAGGTTGGTTTTATAAATAGGATTGTTTTATCAAGTAATCCAAAGATCGATTGATATATAACACATTTTATTCCGTCATAATTAACCTGCTGACAACCTTTTTCAGGAATTCTTAGTCGTAACACGTTTTTATATATATAGAAAAAAATAGATTTTTTAAAGGATGGAACAAAACGACGCGAAATTTGTTGGTAGATGTTTGAGACTTGATTAACTTACCGACCGGTAAGTAAGTTTAATAGATGGATTGAATGATGAGAGATGAAAATGTAACCAGAGATAAAATCTTATTAACAGCGGCTAAACTCTTTGCCGATAAAGGCTTTGAAGCGACTTCGATGCGTGAAATCGCCGAAGCATGCCAGGTTACCAAACCAGCCTTATATTATTATTTTCCTGATAAGAAAGCCCTATTTATTGAAATTGTCAAAGCGATCGGCGAAAATCTTTTTCAGCTTCTTGATGGAATCGAAAAAACCAAACTAAATCCGGTTGAGAAACTAACCGAAATAATAAAAAAGCAATTTGCCGGAGTTCGCCAGCATCCGGAAATTGCCAAATTTCTGATTAATGTTGCGACGCGCAACATGCCGACCGGGATCAATATTAGTTTTTTCGAGAATATTAAAAGAGGTGAAATGGTACTGAAAAAAATTATTAATGAGGGGAAAACCAGGGAGTATTTCAGGTCTGATATCGATGAGCAGACATTTTTATTTTGTTTTACGGGCGCCATTAATAATCACATTGCGTACTATTTTTCACACGGAATCGACCAATTAAATGATAATAATGCCAAAAAAATTATTGATACCTTGACTGAAGGTGTACAAAAACGGAATTCTTAGGAGCTAATTATGAGATTAATTTTAAAAACATATGGATTTTTAATAATTCTGGCTTTGTTTTCAACGATAAGGGCCGAAATCCTTAATCTTGATCTGAAAACTGCCCGGGAAATTGCGCTTGAGCGGAATCCAAGTTTAAAACTTGCTCGGGAAGGTGTTCACAAAGCCAGTAGACATGTCATTGAAGCGAGAGGGAATTTGCTACCAACAATCAACGCTTATTCGAATCTCCAACATGCTTGGGCACTTCAGAAAAATAGGATACCTAATTTCCTAAAAGCACCGTTTGATAGTTTATTTTACAATCTTTACACTACCGGTTTAGTTCCGACATTCACACCACAACCAGAATATCTTGAGATGGCTTTTGGTCTTGAAAATGTCCTTATCGCCGGTATACAATTACAACAACCGATATATCTTGGTGGCACTATTAGAAATGGTTATAATATTTCAAAATTAGGATATAATATTGCTCAATTGCAGTTCAAATCTATCGAGCAGAATGTGCTAAACGAACTAACATCCTCTTATTATCGAGTTCTTTTTACAAAATCAACTCTCACTGTCTTTCAAGAAGCCCTTCAATCAGCTGAGCAAAACCTGGAACAGGTTAATAAATTCTACAATGTTGGTAAAGCATCCAATTTCGATTTACTCCGAGCTGAAGTCCAGGTAGCTAATACCAAACCTTTTGTGGCTTCAGCTAAAAATAATTTTCGTTTATCAGAGTCTGGATTAAGAATGATCATGGGCATTGATGAATCAATAGAATTAAATTTTGTTGAAGAACTGGAATTATATTATTCGGAACTGACTATTAAATCACTCGAAGAGTTAATGGAAATAGCGTTAATATCAAGACCTGAAATTCAAATGTTAAATGATCAAAAAAGTATTACTAAAAAGCAGGTCTCATTATCAAAAGCTTCATTTTTACCTACAGTTGTTTTTGGAACCAGTTATCAGTATCAGGGAATGCGTAATGATCTTAACTTCAATAGTGAAGACTTTAACAAATCTTTTAATTCTTCTATCAGCATCAGTGTCCCACTTTTTTCAGGGATGAAAAACAGTGCAAAATATCAACAGGCAAAAATTGCCGTAAAAGAGACTGAACATCAGGCGGAATCATTGATCAATTCGATCAAGCTGGAAGTAAAGAGTGCTTATTACACGATGCAGGAAGCTCTGGAAAAAGTTCAGACCCAACAAAAGACCATTGAACAGGCAAAGGAAGCCCAGCGTCTGGCTCATTTGATGTATTCGGAAGGGAGCAGTACTCAGCTGGATATATTAAACGCTGATCTGGCTGTTCAACAAGCCCAAATGAATTATCAGCAATCATTGTTCGAATACAATGTCGCATTAGCAAATTTGAAAAAAGCCATTAACCAGTTATAGTTTCAGGAGATAAAGATGTTGAGAAAAGCGGATATCGCATTAGTAGGAATTCTGAGTATAGTAATAATGCTTGGAGCTTGTGGTCAGTCAAAAAAAACGACCAAAACTGAAAGTGTCGTCAAGGTTCCAATCGAAGTGATGGATATTATTACCGGTTCGATCGAATCCAAAATCGGATTTTTGGGGAATATCTCCGCACTTCAGGAAGTGAAAGTCTATTCGACCGTCCCGACCAGAATTGTTAGTATGAAGGTTGAAATCGGTGATGTCGTAAAAAAAGGACAAGTGCTGGCAGTGGTTGATAGTGAGATAATTCGTCAGGCTGTCATTCAGGCTGAAGCCGGTCTTGAGTCAGCCAAGGCCCAATATAAGAATGTTGACACGGAATGGAAACGGATCAAACGTCTATATGAGGGAAAAGCAATCAGCAAGTCCCAATATGATGGCGTTAAAGCCCAATATGGTGCGGCTCGATCAGCCGTTAAACAACTGGAAGCGGCTTTGGCGAATGCGAAAACCCAGTTGCGCGATTGTTCCATCACTGCTCCGATTTCAGGAACCGTTTCATCACGCTTACTGGAACAGGGTGATCTTGCCGCTCCTTCCATACCACTTTTTACGATTGTAAAAATGGATCAGGTAAAAATCCAGATCGAAGTGGTTGAAAATCAAATAGACCTGGTAAAAATCGGACAGAGTACCCATATCAGAGTCGAAGCTTTTCCCGATGAAATCTTTGAAGGTGTAATCTCCAAGTTAAATCCAACATTGAATCCGTTGACCCGCACTATTGGAGCCGAAGTGTTAATTGATAACCCTGAATTAAAATTGCGACCGGGAATGTTTGCCAGGGTAGAGGTAGTGGTAGAGCGGCGTGAGAATGCATTGCTCGTACCCAAATATGCCATTCTTGAGAATACCCGGCTCGAATATTTGGGAGGCGAATTAACCAATAGTCAGGTCATAGTTGACCGATATGTGTACGTTGTCAGGGATACTATCGCTCTTAGAAGAGATATCACAACCGGCATTATCGATGGCAATTTTGTGGAAGTGCTTGATGGATTATCCGAGAATGAATTGCTGGTGACTACCGGACAACACAATTTACTGGATTCCTCGATAGTAGATATTGTTGCTAAGAGGGGTAGTCTATGAAATTATCCAATTTATCGATCCAGCGTGGCATTACTGTCACAATGATCTATTTGATTTTGATCGGCGCCGGATTATTCGGTTTATCCAGTTTAAAAATAGATCTTTATCCAAATATTACTTTACCGATTATCGCGGTTTTTAGTAATTATACCGGTGTAGGACCAGATGATATCGAAAACTCCCTGACCCGACCATTGGAAAAAGCCGTAATTTCAACCAAGAATATCAAGGAATTAACTTCATATTCGTCTTCAGGCGTTGCGGCATTGATAGTTCAATTCGATTGGGGTTCGGACATGAACCAGGCTGAAATCGATGTCAGAAAAAATATCGATATGGTGCGTGATTATCTGCCGCAGGATGCCAGCGCTCCGACGACATTTGCTTTCGATCCATCGATGCAACCGATTATGTTTATCGTATTAAGTTCCGATCAATTAGGAATGGCTGAATTACGCACTTTGGCAAGCGAACAAATCGAACCACGCCTGGAACGGATAAATGGCGTTGCTTCCGCCAGCACTTCGGGCGGGATGGAGCGCCAAATCAAGGTGCTGGCAGATCCTAACAAATTAGCCGCGCATGGCGTTTCCATTAATCAGCTTGTACAAACTCTCGGAGTCGAGAATCTGCAGATTCCCGGCGGCATAATTAATGATGAATATACCGAATATTCGGTGCGCACTTACGGTGAATACACCAGCGTTTCCCAGATTGAAAATACCGTAATCGGTGTAAAAGACAACAACCCGATTTATGTAAAAAATATCGCCCGGGTAATTGACGGTTTTAAGGATCAGGTCCAGGTCGTCCGCAACAACGGTCAGAACGCCATGGTTATTTTTATCCAGAAGCAATCCGATGCAAACACCGTCCAGACCGCTAAAGCCGTTCGTAAAGAGCTACCGTCCATTACTGAAAAAATTGGGCAGGGGACTAGGTTTGATACGATTTACGACGCCTCAGAATTCATCACTCTCTCATTAGATAATCTGGTAAATACGGCGATGCAGGCCGTTTTATTATGTTTTGTAGTATTGTTCTTTTTTCTGCGACACCTGAGAAGTTCGTTGATTGCCACGATTTCTATCCCGATTTCGGTAATTGTGACCTTTTTTATTATGTATCAGATGAAACTGTCACTGAACGTGATTTCCATGGCTGGACTGGCTCTGGCAATTGGTATGTTGGTCGATAATGCCATCGTTGTGCTGGAAAATATTTTTCGACATCACGAAAATAACGAACCAATTCGGGTTGCGGCGGATGAAGGTACAAGCGAAGTTGCTATGGCAATCACGGCTTCGACTCTGACTACGATCGCGATTTTCGTTCCGATTTTATTTGTGCCCGGAATTGCAGGAATCATGTTCAAGGATATGGTCGTTACGATTGTAGTATCATTAACGACTTCATTAGTAGTGGCGCTGACACTGATTCCGTTAATGTCGTCACGCATGCTCACGAAGGAAAGACAGTATAAGTCAAAAATATTCTCTGGCCTGGATCGAGGAATCAGCAGTATCATTGCAGGACTGGAAAATTGGTATGTTAAAGTACTGGACTATTTTCTGGGGCATAAAAAACTATTTTTATCAGGACTGGTAATTGTAATCATTGCTACAATCCTGATTTATCCACGTATTGGTGGTGAATTTATCTCTGATGTTGACCAATCCTATATGACGATTACGGTGGAAAGAGAAACGAGCGCTTCTCTGACTTCCACTGATCAGACCTTCATAGAAGTCGAAGAAATAGTCCGTCAGGCGGTCCCGGAAGCCATTAATATTCAATCCGATTTTGGATCGAGTTCCGGATTCGGTGCGATTTTTGGGTCTTCTTCCACAAATAAAGGCAGTATTTCGATCAATTTACCGGATGTTAAGGAGCGCGATCGAAGTATTGATGAAATAAAGGAAGCGTTGCGGCGTCGTTTTGAGAAAATACCGGGCGCCGTAATCCGGATTTCCGAAGGTGACATGATGTTCGGAAGTGAGGGCGATATCCAAATTAAAATATTCGGATATGACCGAAATGTTGCGATAACGTTGGCCGAAAAGGTTGCCGATCAGATTTCGAAAATCAAAGGCGTTATTGATGTCCAGAAAAGCTATAGTCGCCCAAAACCGGAATATCAAATAATTCTTGACCGTGATCGTATCGCCGCGCTGGGATTATCGGTCTACCAAGTCGCCTCGACTATTGAAACCAGCATAAAAGGCAGGGTGGCAACCCAGTTTCGGGAAGGGGGCCGGGAATACGAAGTGCTGGTGCAATTGGATGAATCAGCCCGGCAATCTAAAACTGATCTGGAAAATATCTATATTGCCTCACCGACCGGCGCCCAGATTCCGATTAAGAACGTTGCTACAATCAAATCCGGTCAAGCCTCTGTAAGTATTACCCGCGAAGATCAGGAACGAATGATTTCCGTAAGTTGTTCGATCAGTGGTCGCGATTTGCAGAGTGTCACTCAGGATATTGATGCCGAGATGAATCGGATAGTTTTTCCATCGGATTTCAGATGGGAAATCGGCGGCACAGCCGAAATGCAACAGGAATCGTTTATGTATCTCGGTATCGCTTTATTGGTTTCGGTCTTACTGGTGTATATGGTTATGGCCTCACAATTCGAATCTTTACTTGATCCGTTTATCATAATGTTTACGGTTCCGCTGGCTATGATTGGCGCCGTCTGGATGCTTTTTATTACCGGTACTACAATGAGTGTTACCGGCTTGATCGGATGCGTATTACTCATCGGTATCGTCGTTAATAATGGCATTGTGTTGGTAGATTACATTAACCAGATGCGCGAAAAGCACGGTATGGATTTATGGGTGGCTATTTTAGTCAGCGGGAAAAGGCGTATGCGACCGGTGTTGATGACGGCTCTTACCACCATTTTCGGTATGATCCCGCTTTCGCTTAATCTTGGTTCGGGCGCTGAAATCTGGATTCCTCTGGGCAGAGCGGTTATCGGCGGATTGATTTTTGCGACGATTTTTACCCTGATACTGGTACCGATTGTTTATCTCTTTTTCGAACAGATTTCGTTGAAAAGAGCGATAAAGAAACATAAGATTGAAATGCGCCCGATTGGTCGTCCGGATGATTTTGATATTGCTTTAATAAAATAATCGAATTTTGACATAAACGGGTAGGATGACAGTTCAATTTGATTCTACCCGTTTTCATTTTAAATTTGCGGGCAAATTGACCGGGTAGCGAAGTGAAATATTGTGATTTATCATGTGAATATGCGGAATTTCCCGACCAGTTGGCGGACGGCTCCGTCACCTGCCGAACTTTTATCGCACTGCACTGTAAATTGCTAAACCGGTTGGTAGATAAAAATGGGGTTTGTCAAGCCGATCTTGATGAAAATAAAGATTCCGATGAATGAGCAGGCGGGACTTTACGAATGATTGAAGTGGATTCTATTTGATGCCAGAACGATTTCCACCGGGATTAATGGAGAAAATACGCACTGCCCCGACTGACCCGGGCTGTTACATTTACCGCAATTCGGGCGGTAAAATCATCTATATCGGTAAGGCTAAGAACATCCGTAATCGCGTTAAATCATATTTCGTGAATGGATACAAGGAACCTAAAACCGCGGCGCTGGTCAGTCAGATTTTCGAAGTCGAGTTCATCCTGACCAATTCCGAAATTGAGGCTTTGATTCTCGAAAACACCCTGATCAAAACCCATCGTCCGAAGTATAATATCTTTTTCCGCGACGATAAAACTTATCCTTATGTTCGTATCACCGCCGAACCATTTGCGCAGGTATTTTTGACCCGCAATGTTATACGTGACGGCTCCAAATATTTCGGCCCGTATACCGATAGTCGCCTTTTGCGAGAAACACTCGAAATCATCAAAAATATTTTTCCGATAAGGAGTTGCAAGCATCGTTTAAATGAAAAAACGATTGCCAAAGGTCAGATTAAAATCTGTCTGGATTACCATATCAAGAAATGTGAGGGACCCTGCCAGGGATTGGTTTCTGCTGAAGAGTACGACCTGATGATCGCTAAAGTGATGGCTTTTCTGAATGGTCACACTGAGGATGCTATTCAATATTTTCAGGAAAAAATGAAAACTGCCGCGACGAATATGCAGTTCGAAACCGCCGCGGCTTACCGCAACAAAATTGCCATCCTTAAAAATTATTCGAACCGGCAAGTGGTAGAGTTAAACGATTGCCTCGACCGCGATCTGGTCGCCGTGCTGAAAGAGGCTGAAAATTGTTGTGCAATTATCTTCCGGGTCAGACGTGGGAAATTGATCGGTCGCGACCGGTTCTTCCTGGAAGGAACGCAAAATTACGAGTATTCCAGGATAGTCCGGGATTTGATTTTACGCTATTATGACAATGTCACCAGTTTTCCTTCAGAGGTTTTAGTTAATGAACTGCCGGATGAAAAGGACATGCTGGAAAGTTGGCTGACAGCTCAAAAAGGCGCCAGAGTGATTATCATTAAGCCTCAGCGGGGTGAAAAAGTCCAGCTATTGAAAATGGCTTTGCGCAACGCCGAACTGCAACTTAATGAATTATTTCAAAAACAAAACCAGAAGGTCGATTTTATTCCTAAATCACTCCAGAGTTTGCAAGATGAATTAAGACTAAAACAATTGCCTCGTCGCATTGAGGCTTTTGATATATCTAATATCCGCGGTAAATTTGCCGTCGGTTCTATGATTACATTTATCAACGCCACTGCAAAAAACAGCGAGTATCGCCGATTTAAGATCAAAACCGTGACCGGTGTAAATGATTATGCCATGATGGCGGAAGTCGTTCGGCGTCGTTATACACGCCTGATCCGTGAGAAGAAAACCATGCCGGATTTAATTCTCATTGACGGTGGTAAAGGTCAGTTAATTGCAGCTGTCAACGTAATGCGGGATCTGAATATTTCAGAAATTCCGATAATTGGATTAGCCAAACGGCTTGAAGAAGTGTTTATTCCGGAACAGGACGAGCCGCTAATGTTACCCCGCAACAGTATAGCACTCAGTCTTTTACAGCGGGTGCGGGACGAAGCCCACCGGTTCGCTATCAATTATCATCGCAAACTACGCGGAAAGGGCGGTATTTCCACCCGGCTCGATGAGATTCCCGGATTGAGTAAAAATATCAAAAAAGAATTGTTGAATCATTTTAAAACAATTGCTAATATACGCGCCGCCCGCGTTGATGATTTGACTAAAGTGCGCGGCGTTGGCGCGAAGCTCGCTCAGAAAATTAAACTTTATCTCTGAAAAAGGAAACCAGATGCAGATTAACAGATTAGATGCCGGAGAATTAGCCAAAAAATTTGGAACACCGCTCTACGTTTATGATTTTGAAAGAATTAAGGATAACGCTCGCCGTCTGAAAAGCGCATTTTACTCGGATGAGATAAAAACCGCCTTATTCTATTCTGTAAAAGCCAATTCCCATCCGGCGGTTGTCCACTTATTAAAGGAATGTGGTTATGGTTGTGACTGCGTAAGTCCAAACGAAATCGAAATCGCTCTGAAAGCCGGAGTAAAACCATCGGATATAATCTATGTGGGCAATTACGAAAGTCTGGAAGATCTAAATGCCGTTGTCAGAGCGGGGACGAAGCTCGTCCTGGACGATATTAATTCTCTGGATCGTCTACTACGCATAACCCGCCCCGAAATGGTTAGTTTTCGCATCAACCCAGGCAAGGGACAAGGCAAGTATGAACAAATAAATACCGCCGGCATAAAAGCTAAATTTGGCGTACCCCATGAAAAAGCCTGGCTTGCTTATGAAAAAGCTCTTAAAGCCGGAGTAAAACGCTTCGGAGCTCACATGATGGCCGGTTCCGGCATTTTGGAGGAAGAGCATTTTCCGCGAATGCTGGAATTACTGCTGGATATTCTGGGACAGATCAGTCAAAAACTCGGAATTACTTTCGAATTTGTCGATATGGGCGGCGGTTTCGGAATACCCTATTATGGCGATGATCATGATCTTGATATTCAGCAGGTTGGGAGTGAATGCCTTAAGGTATTCAAAAACAAGATAGACAGTTTGCCGATCGGAAAACCGGCTTTGCATCTTGAACCCGGTCGCTACCTGGTCGGAGATGCCGGTTATCTTCTGACGCGTGTTATCGGTTTTAAAGAAAGCTATCAGAATTTTGCCGGGCTGGACGCCGGATTCAATACCTTGATTCGTTCGGCGCTGTATAAAGCCCAGCACCCGATCATTGTGCATAACAAAGAAAATGAAACAGAATTATTTCCGATCAATCTGTGTGGTCAAATATGTGAAAATACCGATATATTTACGGTTGGGCGACCTTTGCCTAAATTAACCGAAGGCGATCTGGTTATAATTACGCAAACCGGCGCCTATGGTTATGCCATGTCCATGACCTATAACCATCGCCTGCGTCCGAGCGAAGTCGCGATTATCAACGGTCAGGCGGTCGAAATTACCCGACGCGAAGTAATGAGTGATTACTGGAATCGGATAAAATACCCCAAAGTTCAATGATTTTAACAATTTGCTGGAGCAATAAATGCCAAAGGTAAAAGAGCCGGAAGTTAATTTACAACTGGCAATCGAACATGGTCTCAACGAGGAAGAATGGAATAAAATTCTACAAATTCTGGGACGGCAACCGACTTATACCGAATTAGGCGTCTTCTCGGTAATGTGGAGTGAACATTGTAGTTATAAAAATTCCATCGCGGTATTGAAAACTCTGCCGCGCAACGGCAAACGTTTACTGGTTGGCGCCGGCGAGGAAAACGCCGGTTTAGTCGATATTGGCGATGGTCTGGCAATCTGTTTCAAAATTGAGAGTCACAATCACCCATCAGCGGTTGAGCCTTTCCAGGGCGCCGCTACCGGCGTAGGAGGGATCCTGCGTGATATCTTCACGATGGGAGCGCGACCGATCGCCTCACTCGATTCTTTACGATTCGGGCCTTTGAACGTCCCCCGTAACCGCTATCTCTTCGATAATGTGGTGAAAGGAATTGCACATTATGGCAATTGCATCGGCGTTCCGACCGTCGCCGGTGAGGTTAATTTCGAAGATTGCTATACCGGCAATCCGATTGTAAATGTCATGACGATCGGTCTGGTCAAGCATGAAAATGTCATCAGTGCCATTTCCAAAGGGGAAGGCAATACCGTGATGATCGTCGGTTCTTCGACCGGCAGAGATGGCATTCACGGCGCGACTTTCGCCTCGGTCGAGTTATCCGAAGAGTCCGAGAACCGTCGCTCGTCGGTACAGGTGGGAGATCCGTTTACTGAGAAATTACTGCTGGAAGCCACTCTGGAACTCGCCAAACAGGGTTACCTTATCGGAGTTCAGGATATGGGTGCGGCCGGAATTGCCTGTTCGACCTCCGAAATGTCGGCTCGCGGCAAATCCGGGATGATTCTCAATCTGAGTTCTGTGCCGTTACGCGAAGCCGATATGCATCCATATGAGATTTTACTATCCGAATCGCAGGAACGCATGTTGGTCGTTATTCGCAAAGGATTCGAAGAAGAAACCAAGAAGATTTTTGAAAAATGGGATTTGAATTGCGTCAAAATCGGCAAAGTGATCAATTCCGGCAACCTTGACATTTTCATGGATAATAAAAAAGTCGGCTCACTACCAGCCTGGCATCTGGTATTGGGAGGCGGCGCTCCGGTTTATGACCGCGAAACTAAGGAACCGGCTTATCTGAAAAAAGTCCAGGGACGCAATCTTAAAAAAATCACCGAACCAAATGATTATAATCAAGTCCTTCTGCAGCTCCTGTCATCACCAGGTATTGCTGATAAATCATGGGTCTACCGGCAATTCGATCATTCCGTAAGATCTAATACGGCTGTCCTGCCGGGCAGTTCGTCTGCGGTCATTCGTATCAAAGGCACGCGTAAGGCTCTGGTAACTAAAACTGACGGAAATGGTCGCTACACTTATCTTAATCCGTATAAAGGCGGTGCGATCGCTGTGGCGGAATCGGCGCGTAATGTTGTCTGTTCCGGCGCCCGACCGATTGCGATCACGAATTGCCTGAATTTTGGCAATCCCTATGATCCCGAAATCTATTATCAATTCAAACTGGCTGTGCAAGGTATGGGCGACGCCTGTCGCGTTTTTGACACACCCGTAACCGGTGGAAATGTCAGCTTCTATAACGAATCGCCAAAAGGAGCAATTTACCCGACTCCGGTGGTAGGGATGGTTGGATTGATCGAAGATATTAAATACATTACGACTTCCTGGTTTAAAAACGACGGCGATTTTATCATGCTGTTAGGCGCTTTAAAAGGTGAACTGGGAGGGAGCGAATATCTGAAAGTCATACATAATATCGTGGGCGGTGACGCTCCTGATATTGATTTGACCTTTGAAAAACGGGTCTATCAGGCTACCCTGGAAGCGATTCACAAAGGGATCGTGAGTTCCGCCACCGATGTATCTGATGGCGGTTTAGCGGTTGCCCTGGCAGAATCATGCATAACCAATCCGGAAAAGTCTGTGGGAGCCTCGATCTATATCTCGCGCAAACTGAGAAATGATGAATTGTTTTTCGGTGAAAGTCAGTCAGTTATCGTATTATCAATCAATGAAAAATATTTACTCGATATGGAACGTATTGCCTCGAAAAATATTATTCCATGCATCACAATCGGGCGCGTCAAAGACAACGGACGTCTCAAAATCAACGAAATAATTGACCTGCCGCTAACTGATATAAAGAAAGCCTATGCCGAAACTATCCCAAACACTATGAACATATAGTGTCATTCAGTATATGTTTTCCTATTTAGCAGAGTAACTGAAAACTAATCCGGATAACCATTAGGATTGCTATTCTGCCAGTTCCAGGTATCACGGCACATATCATCTAAATTTAGTTTAGCTTCCCAGCCAAGTTCGCGATTAGCTTTGCCCGGATCGGCATAACACTCGGCAATATCACCGTCACGTCTGCCGACGATTTTGTAAGGAATTTTGCACTGAGACCATTTCTCAAAAGTATTTACCATATCATATACACTGTATCCTTTTCCGGTACCCAAATTGTAAATGCAATAGCCGGGTTTTTTTGGCAATTTATCAAGCGCTTTCAGATGCCCTTTAGCCAGGTCAACAACGTGAATATAATCTCGTATTCCGGTACCATCTTTCGTCGGATAGTCATTTCCGTAAATATTCAGATAGGGGAGACGTCCTACTGCAACCTGGGAAATATACGGCATTAAATTATTGGGAATACCGTTGGGATCTTCGCCAATCAATCCAGATTCGTGAGCGCCAACCGGATTGAAATATCTTAACACAAGAACATTCCAACTTTGATCGGCAATTTGAATATCTTTAAGGATCATCTCAATTATGTATTTGGTAGTACCATAGGGATTAACCGTATTGATAGGGAAGTCTTCAGTAATCGGAACGGAGACCGGATTCCCGTACACCGTGGCAGATGAACTAAAAACGATATTCTTGACATCGTATTTAGTCATCATCCGGCAGAGATTGATTGTTCCGGTAATATTATTATAATAATAAAGTAAAGGCTTCTGAACCGATTCACCAACGGCTTTCAAACCGGCAAAATGAATCACCGCCTCGTAACTCTTTTCCTGAAATACCTTTTCAAGTCCATTAATATCGCATAGATCAATCTGCTTGAATATCAAATCTTTACCGGTAATAACCTTAACACGTTTTATAGACTCGATCTTGCTGTTGGAGAGGTTGTCAACAACCGTTATTTCATGGTTTTCATTCAACAATTCAACCAGCGTATGGCTTCCGATATAGCCAGCGCCACCTGTCATTAATATCTTCATAATACATCCATAATCATTTGTTTATTTTTCCCATCAGACCAAGAGGAATCGGCGGGAATGAAATGCCAAACTGGAAACTGTCGATTTCGCCAATTCCGATATAAAAACCAGGTTTATAGTCCTTGAATCCAACTACACCCGGAAATATTTCTAAACGGATATTAAAAAAACGAGGTCCGAATATGATCAACGAACCAAGCAGAGAATTATTTCTATCGTAAAAAAGAGCCAATGAATAATCGATATCAGGTACCATGAAGCGGGCAAATTCTTCATCAGTTGATTTCAATTTAGCCACGACTGCACCGGCGGAAATTGACATAGCATCGGTTTTATTGAGATTATGAGTGATCCCAAAAGCGGAAACAACCCCCCAATAGCCAAAGATCGCATTTTTACTATTCGAATTGAATTTAATCTTGGTAGCGTATTGCTGACCGGCATTTTCGATAGAACAGTATTTTGGATTAAAATAAGGATTCATCGACCAGTCGTAAACAGGCATTTTAGTCGAGAAAAATCTTTGACCGGCTTCCGTGCTGAACAGTAAAAATCCTATGGGATTAAATATCAACATATCCGAAATCGGATCGACATTAGTACCTTTATAATCACCATTTTCGACGATTTCATTGACTAACTGATAAGACACAGTAGTAATCATAGACATAAGATTGGGATAGTGATAACCGTGGTAATCGTACCATTCAGACATTTTTCGGTACTGCATACCGTTGCCAATTAAATGAAGGCCAAAATTGGGTAAAAACTGGGATTCATTTGAATTTGTACTGAGATTAAAGACCTCACGTCGTAAAAAATTCTTATAACCATATTTCTTAATGTTTTCTAATGGATGAAAAACATTATCGATAACATTATCAAAACCGGTATGATAGGGTTGGGCTGAAATATCCTTAGTGTGAGCACCATTTCTTAAAATATCAAAAGAACCGTTAATAAAAAGAGTCATAGGATTAAAAATTGATTCAGAGCCATAATCAAGGTCAGGGTTATAAAAGTAATACTTAGTAGCGTCGCCATTAGCAATGATGGTAAAAATTAATCCTAATAAGATAATCCTCTTATACATAGCCTAACAGGGTGGAATTTAATGAAACGAAACACAATTAAAAATAAAATGAATCTGGTTAGGAACCGATAGCAGTCCAAAATCAATATACGCATAAGATATATTATGTATACTTGCAGATGGATTTTCAGGACGCACAGCGTTTTTGAATCATGATTGTATCGTCTGCTTCCCTTTTGGTTGGGATGTATGGCTTGACTTGCCGTTGATTCTGGCTTGTGAATCCGCGTGTTTTGGTCTGCTTATCGTTTTACCGAACCATTTAACAAAACTTTTAAATGACTTATCAGTTTTGGCAGATCGCTCAACAGTTTTATTTTGTCACTCGTAAATATTTACAAATGATCCGACAACTTTATCAAGTGACTTGTAAACTTTCCCAGATTACCCGTATGTTTTGCTGAATGACTTGACAACTCTGCCAGATCACTTGGATATTTTGCTGAATGACTTAACAACTTTTACAGACCATTTGAATGTTTTAATAAATGACTAGTAAGAATTGCCGAATGATTTTTCAGTTTTATCAAATCACAAAATACTTTTGAAAAATGACTTGAACGTTTTGTTTTACCGGATAAAAACTTTACCAGGTCGGATGATAAATTATTATAAGGTTTCTTTAAATCGCTGATAAATTTTCTTTGTCAACCATTCTTTAACATCTTGTTTAAAATCAGAATCGACCATTATCTTGTCGAATATTTCCTGGTTTGCGTCCATTCGATCAATTAA
>JALOAB010000311.1 GCA_023229045.1 Fidelibacterota bacterium | reverse complement strand
TATAATTCAAAGGCCGGACCGGTCAGCATTCCGTCGCAAGCCACATCGGTGCAGATGGTTTGCCGGGCTCCTTTCTGCTGGTAATCGCGCAGAAAATCCATTACGTCCAGAGAGGCTTTTTCCTGCCAACCGTGAATCGCGATTTTACGCTCCCTGACATCAGCGCCGAGGATAATTTTTTCACTGCTGAATTTTTTCAACCATTGCGTCACTTTCTCAGGATCGGTGACTGCGATACTGCCGGCCGTGATCTGGCACGCGCCGCCCTCAAAAGCAATCCGCACATCCTCATCGCTCCGAATCCCACCCCCGAAATCAATCTGTAAGGTCGTCCCGGCGGCGATGCGCTCCAGCACTTTCCAGTTGATTACGCGCTTCTGGCGAGCGCCATCCAAATCTACCAAATGCAGGCGCCGGACGCCCGCATCGGCGAATTGTCGGGCGACTTCCAGCGGATTCTCATTATAGATTATCTGCGTCGCGAAATCGCCGCGGCTGAGGCGCACGCATTTGCCATTAATTATATCGATCGCCGGAATCATCGTAATCATAACCTTAGAAAATTCCTCAATATTTGTTCGCCGACGGCGCCGCTTTTCTCCGGGTGAAACTGAACCGAGAAGAAGTTGTCTTTCTGCAGAGCCGCCGAAAACGGGAAAATGTACTCGGTCTGAGCTACGCTGAATTCACTTAGTTCAGCATAATAGCTATGCACAAAATAAACGTAGGCGCTCTCCGGCACGTCCCGGAAGAGTTCGCCGCGCAATTGGTTGAGTGTATTCCAACCCATATGCGGCACCTTATCCCTGGGTGGAAACTTTTTCACCGCGACTTCGAAAATACCAAGACAGTTGGTATTATTCTCTTCTGAATTGCGGCACATCAGCTGTAACCCGAGGCAAATTCCCAGAGTCGGCTGGCGTAAAGTCGGAAGCAGGTCTGCAACGCCATTAGCCCGGATAAATTGCATCGCCGATGAGGCTTCGCCTACTCCCGGAAAAATAACTTTATCAGCCGACTTGATCACTTCCGGATCGGCGCTGATAATCGGTTCGACGCCCAGGCGTTGCAGGGCCAGGCGCACGGAATGATTATTCCCGGCGTTATACTCGATCATTACGACTTTCATAGCACTCCTTTTGTACTCGGAATCAGCCGCTGTTCGGGATCACGACGCACAGCCATTTTTACCGCACGCCCGACGGCCTTGAAAATCGATTCGATCTTATGATGTTGATTTTCGCCGGTGGCTTTGATGTGCAGATTGCAGGCCGCGGCATCGGAGAAGGATTTGAAGAAGTGCCGGAATAATTCGGTTGGCATTTTTCCGACATACTCGCGCTTGAATTCACATTCCCAGAGAAATTCGCGCCGGCCGGAAAAATCGAGGGCGACCTGCGCCAGCGATTCATCCATCGGTAGAAGAAATCCGTAACGTTCGATGCCTTTCTTGTCGCCCAACGCTTTCAACAGACCTTCGCCCAAAGCCAGAGCAATGTCTTCGACGGTGTGATGTTCGTCCACCGCCAGATCGCCTCTGGCGGTCAGTTCGAGATCGCAACCGGAATGTGCGGCGAACAGGTTCAGCATGTGGTCGAGAAAGCCAATGCCGGTGTCGATTTGGTTTTTACCCGCCCCGTTTAGATTAATTCTCAGGGTAATGTCGGTCTCGTTGGTCTTGCGCGCGATTGTGGCAATGCGGTCGGAATTATACAGATATTCAAATATCTCTGCCCATTTGCCGGTTTTGAAATCGGCGGCGACATTTTTATCGTTACTGAGATAAATTGCTTTGACGCCCAGATTGCGGGCCAGTTTCACGTCGGTTGCCCGATCACCAATCACGTAAGAATTAGCCAGATCGTAATCACCTTGGAGATATTTGGTCAGCAGACCGGTGCGCGGTTTGCGGGTTGGAGCGTTATCCGCCGGAAAACTTCGATCAATCAGAATGTCATCGAATACCACACCCTCACCCGCCAGAGTTTGCAGCATTTTATTCTGCGCCGGCCAGAAATCCTTTTCAGGGAACGAATCGGTTCCGAGTCCGTCCTGATTAGTCACCATGACCAATTCGAAATCCAGTTGTTTAGCAATGCGGGACATGGTCGTAATGGCGCCCGGTACGAACTCTAATTTTTCCAGCGAATCAATTTGCTCATCGGGCGGCTCAATAATCAGCGTCCCGTCGCGGTCGATAAAGAGGACTTTTTTCAACTTTTAAATTCCTTCAATTTGGCAATTAAAATATCATTCTCAGGCGCAGTGCCGACCGTGATGCGCAGGCAATTTTCACAATGCACCATCCGCGAACGGTCGCGCACGATAATTTTATGCGAGATCAAATATTCAAACACCCGGCGCGCGTTGTGAAATTTAACCAATAAAAAATTGGCATCGGAAGGATAGACTTTTTCGACAACCGGTAATTCCAACAGCAGGTTAGTAAGCCGTTCGCGTTCGGCGAGCAGAGTAGTGACCATTTGATCTTTCATTGCAATTCGCCGCAAAGCCATCAGAGCCAATTCCTGCGTCAGACCGTTGATATTGTAGGGATATTTGATGCGCGACATCCAGCCGATGATTTGCGGATTGGCAAACGCCATTCCGAGGCGCAGATTGGCCAGTCCCCAGGCTTTCGAAAAAGTCTGCATGATGACCAGATTGTTGTAATTCGCCAATTCGGGCAAAAGGCTTTTTCCCGGCGCAAAATCGGCATAAGCCTCATCAATGACCACAATCCCGTTGAATTTACCCAACAATTCGCAGACGTCCGCCGAAGCCAGGCAATTGCCACTTGGATTATTCGGCGAACACAGAAAAATCATTTTTACCCTCCCAGCTTGCGCCAGGATCGCCGGAATATCAAGTTGATAACCGGGCGTCAGCGGTACGGCAATAATTTCAACATCATTCGTCGCGGCACTGACGGTATACATCCCGTAAGTCGGTGGTA
>JALOAB010000025.1 GCA_023229045.1 Fidelibacterota bacterium | reverse complement strand
TCGACTAAAATGAAAATACTGATAACCGGCGCTAACGGAATGTTAGGAGAAAAATGCGTCCGCTTACTGGCGAAGCAATATTCCATTTTGGCGACCGATCTTGCCGATAATCTGATTTATGATTGTGTTGTCAGTTATCGTAAAATGGATATTACCGATCCGTATGAGGTCAAGGCTATCGTCAGTGATTTTATGCCGGAAACGATCATCAATTGTGCGGCTTATACGAGCGTCGACGGCGCCGAGACTAGTCGTGAATTAGCCTGGCAGGTCAACGCCACCGGACCGATAAATCTCCTGGCCGCAATCCGTCCGTCAAACGTTCCGATTATACATATTTCCACGGATTATATTTTCGACGGAGTCAGCGGCCCTTATAAGGAAAATGATCCTATAAAGCCGATCAATTATTATGGTCAGACAAAATTAGCCGGAGAGCGGGCGATTCTGGCGGCCGATGTACCAATAACTGTCTTTCGCACCAATGTCCTGTTTGGCGAATCGACCAATCAGGAAGCCAGCTTTGTCTCTTGGGTAGTGCGAAAACTCAGCCGTCGCGAAACAATCAACGTCGTCAATGATCAATTTGGGAATCCGACCTGGGTGGATGGTTTGGCGGAGGTAATAGAGATTGCGATCGACCGCGAAATCCGCGGACTTTTTCACTACGGTGGAGCGGATTATGTTAACCGGTTGGAATTTGCTCTGCTAATCGCCGCAGTTTTCGGACTGGATCCAACTCTGATACGACCGATTTCAACTCGTTCTTTAGGTCAGAAGGCTCCGCGGCCTTACCGGGCAGGATTAGTATGTGATAAAATAATAAATGAATTCGGAATCCGTTTATATTCGATAAAAGAGGCTCTGGAAGCTATGAAAGGAATGAAAACTTGAAATCACTGGTAATCATCCCGACCTATAACGAAAAAGAAAATATCACTACCATTATCGAACGCCTGCGAGCCTTACCTATAATAGTAGATATTCTGATCGTTGACGATAACAGCCCGGATGGTACGGCTGAGGTCGTGCGCAACCTCCAGACTGGCGACTCGCACCTTTTTATGTTGAATCGACCAGGCAAACTCGGTTTGGGAACCGCCTATGTAACCGGTTTCCGCTGGGCACTCGAACGCGATTATGAACTCATTCTTGAGATGGATGCCGACCTGTCCCACAATCCGGATGATGTTCCCAGATTGATCAGTGAATGTGAAAACGGATACGATCTGGTAATCGGATCGCGCTACTGCAACGGTGTAAATGTCATTAACTGGCCGATCAAACGTCTGATATTGAGCTACGGCGCCAATAAATATACGCGCGTAGTGACCGGTATGCCGATCAAGGATGCAACCGCCGGTTTTAAATGTTACCGTCGGAATGTTCTGGAGGGAATTAATCTGTCCCGGGTCAAATCATCCGGCTATTCATTCCAGATCGAGATGCATTTCCGGGCCTGGAGCGCCGGTTATAAAATCAAGGAAATCCCGATTATTTTTGTCGAACGTTCGGAAGGGCTATCGAAAATGTCCAAGAATATCGTCTGGGAAGCCGTCTTCATGGTCTGGAAATTAAAATTAAGAAAGATGTTTAAATCTCTATAAAAATGCGCATTTCGGTCATCATAGTTAGCTATAACGTCAAGGAATTTCTGCAGCAGTGCATTTTATCACTTAAGAATGCACTAGACGGAATGGAACATGAGATTATCGTCGTTGATAATGACTCGGTCGATGGTAGTGTCAATTTAATCCGGCAAAAATTTCCCGAAATCCTATTGATCGAAAATCACTCCAATAAAGGCTTCGCCGCGGCTTGTAATCAGGGACTGGCGATTGCGCGCGGTGAGTTTATTTTATTGCTGAATCCGGATACGATGCTTCAGGAAGATACGATCAATGTTATGGTTAAGTTCTTTGAGGATCATCCCGAAGCCGGCGCCGCCGGTTGTAAAATATTAAATGCTGACGGAACGCTTCAGTTAGCCTGTCGCCGCACCTTTCCCACGCCGGCGGTGGCGTTACCCAAATTGCTCGGCTTGAGCCGATTATTTCCGAAGGTCAAAGCCTTTTCGCGTTACAATCTAACCTACCTTGATCCGGATCAGATGACGGAGGTGGATGCGGTTAGTGGGTCGTTTTTAATGTTTCGCAGAACCGTTTATGAGAAGATCGGCGGTCTGGATGAAGCCTATTTTTTATATGGTGAAGATCTGGATTACTGTTATCGTATAAAAAAGGGTGGTTGGAAAATATTTTACGTACCCGGCACAAAAATCATTCATTATAAAGGCGAAAGCACCAAGCATGCCGCTTTCGATAATTTCGTAGTGTTCTATCGGGCGATGGATATTTTTTCCAGAAAGCACTTCACCAGAAGTTATTCGCTGGTTACGGATATTATTTTTAAGTGCGGCATATTCTTCCGCGGGCTGATATCATTTGGCGGCCGGATTTTTCGGCGTCGAATCGTTATGTTTGTAGACGGTATCGCGCTCTCAGCCGCAATATTGGTGGCGCATCAATTGCAACCGCGTCCCATCCCCGGATATTCGTCACTGTTATCCATGCTTATTTTTTATTTATTATTGTGGCTGGGAACCGGTTATTCGATCGGATTATATGATCGCCGCGAACTTTCATATTCACGGGCAGTAGTAGCATCGGTACTGAGTTTCTTCGCCTCGCTGATCTTTAATCTGGCGTTCAAGGATTTTATATATTCTCCGCATATGTTAATCTGGAGTTTTATAATTGTAACGCTCTTTCTACCAGGCTGGCGGGTGATTTTATTATTTTTACAGCGCCGCCGCATCATTCAACCGGCTTCGTCTTTATCGAAAGCTCTGCTGTCAAGACGCACAATTATTATCGGAGCCGGTAAAGAAGGCGAGCGAATTGCCCGTAAGCTCAAGACTCATATCGAACATGGTTTTGAGATCCTTGGTTTTGTCGATAAAAATTACGGAAGCGAAGATATTGTCGGATTTCCTTTTTTGGGACTGGTAAGCGATCTGCCCGAAATTATCAGAATCAATCGCGCGACTGAAATTATCTTCACCACCGATCGGTTCAATAACGACGATATCCTCGGAATCGTTGATAGAATTAAACAGTACCGCACCAACATCAAGATTGTTCCGCGCCAGCTGGATTATATTCTGGGTAAATCCAGTGTCGAGAATATTGAAGATATTCCGCTTCTGGAAGTCGATTATAATCTGTTTCATATGGGTAATCGGGTTAGCAAGCGCGTTTTTGATCTGGTGGTTTCGGTAGCGGGAGTCATATTGTTGGCGCCTTTTATGATTCCGCTGGCATACCTGATGGGGTATAAATTTCACAAGACCGTATTTATTGGAGTCGAGGGGACTCAGATCGAAGCCCTGACTTTTATTAAAAGAAATGGCGGCAATCATGCCCGGGTATTCATCAATCGTTTTCCGTTGCTTTTTTCGATAATTGCCGGAGATTTAAGTCTGGTGGGAAGCGAACTGATACCGGTGGGAAATAGTGAGCGCAGTCTGCGATATAAACCCGGTTTGACCGGCCTGTTCCGCGTGAGCAAGAATCACCGCACCGATGAGATCGATAAGCAGAATTACGAATATTTGTATATGCAAAACCATTCGTTGTTTCTCGACGTCGAGATCATCTTAAAAACGATATTAAAAATATGAGAATACGATGAGTGAAATAGCCCTCGATTTCGAGAAACCGATCCTCGAAATGGAAAAGAAAATCGAAGAGTTGCGCGAGCAAAGCGCCTCCAGCGGGATAGACTTGAGTCCTGAAATCGAGAAGTCTAAGACCAAACTCAACCGTCTCATCCAAAAAACTTATTCAGGTCTGACACGCTGGCAGAGAGTCCAGCTGGCCCGTCATCCGGATCGACCATATACTCTTGATTATATCAAAAGAATGTGTTCGGATTTCATCGAAATTCACGGAGACAGGCATTATGCTGACGATAAGTCGATCGTTACTGGAATGGCGACTATCGATGATTATAAAGTTATGCTGATCGGTCAGCAGAAGGGGCGTACGACTAAAGAGAACCTGTATCGTAATTTCGGGATGATGCATCCGGAAGGATATCGCAAGGCTCTGCGGGCTATGAAACTGGCTGAGAAATTTCACCGACCGGTAATTTCATTGATCGATACCCAGGGCGCTTTTCCGGGGATCGGAGCCGAAGAACGCGGTCAGGCTGAAGCAATTGCCAGAAATTTACTTGAGATGGCGCGCCTGCGCACTCCGATTATCGTGGTAGTTATCGGAGAAGGCGCCAGCGGCGGAGCGCTCGGAATCGGCGTTGGTGATCGGATTCTTTTACTGGAAAACACCTGGTATTCGGTCATTACGCCGGAAGGTTGCGCTTCGATCATATATCACGATGTTTCCAAAGCGCCCTTAGTCGCGGAGGCTATGAAAGTAACCGCCCGCGATATCGAAAGCTTTAAAATCGCCGATGGAATAATTCCCGAGCCGATTGGCGGGGCTCATCGGGATCCGGATCGGATGGCTGAGATTCTGAAGGATGTGCTTTTAAAATATTTGTCGGAACTCGTCCCGATTCCAATTGATGAACTGGTCGATCAGCGAATCGAAAAATATGCCCGTATGGGATCCTGGAAAACGGTCGAAAAAAAGCCGAAAGCCAAATAAGATTAGACCAGCGTTATGTATAGGCATCGATATCAGTTTCGCGTCAGATACCGGGATGTCGACTACCTCGGGGTAGTTTATTATTCGCGCTATCTGGAATTTTTCGAAGCGGCGCGGGATGAAATGATGCGCGCGCTCGGGATGCCGTACAGCGAATTCGAGCGAAACGGTTATGCCATGCCCGTCGTGGAAGCGCATTGCGTATATCAAAAAAGCGCTCATTTCGACGAACTGCTTACCATAATCAGCCGGATCTCTGCGCCGCCAAGCGCGCGTCTGAAAATCAATTATGAAATAATCCGTGAAAATGAGGAAACGGTTCTCGCCAGCGGCTACACAGTTCATGCATTTATCAATAAAGCCGGAAAAGCGGTACGTCCGCCGCATTTTTTCCGGCAATTGCTGCAAGCCAGGTTGGGATAAGGAAGGATTTTAATCCATGTCGAGAGGTTTTCTGATCACCTTCGAAGGCATTGATGGTTCGGGCAAGACAACCCAGATCAATCATTTTATTCAGAAACTTAACAAAAATTCGATTCCGAATATCCTTTTTCGTGAACCGGGTGGCACTCCGATCGGCGAAAATATCCGCGAAATCCTGCTGGATAAATCGAACTCCGAAATGTGTGCGATTACCGAACTTTTACTCTATTCGGCCAGTCGCGCTCAGCTCTGCCGCGAATTAATCCAACCGGCTCTTGAGGAAGGGAAGATTGCCATCTGCGACCGCTTTTATGATTCGACGACCGTCTATCAGGGTTATGGTCGTGGGATTGACCTGAATTTTATCAGGGCATTGAATCGGATTGCCACCGACAACCTGGTGCCTGATTTGACTTTACTTTTTGACATTCCGACGGAGGAAAGAACCCGACGCTTTGGTAGCCGCGATCTGGATCGGCTCGAAAGAGAGCATCATAACTTTCAGGAAAAAATCCGACAGGGTTTTTTAACATTAGCCGGACTCGAGCCGCAAAGAATTTGTCTGATTGATGGAACCAAAAAGGAGGAGTTGGTATCTAAGGAAGTGTGGCAGGCTTATGAAAGATTGTTAAAAAGGAATCAAACATGAAATTTAATTGTAGAAAATCAACCCGAATCTGGATCGCCATTCTGGTTTCGGTAACCTTTTTACTGGCATTTTCCACAACAGATATATACAAGGAAATATCCGATTCATATAAACTTTATAATGCGGTATACCGGCAGATTTTGTTGAATTATGCTGATCCGATTGATGCTTCCGCTTTGACGGAAAGTAATATTCGCAATATGACCGCCAATCTTGATCCTTATACAGTTTATATGACTGAAGAGGAGAAGGAGCCACTCGAAATCCTTTCCAAGGGAGAATATGGCGGAGTCGGCTTGCGGATCAGTATGCGCAACGATACCCTGACGGTTATTTCACCGATTGACGGCAGTCCCGGCAAAAAAGCCAATATATTGCCCGGTGATCAGATTCTGAAAGTCGATACAGTTACAACCGTTGGTCTCGATCTCAATAAATCCACCCGCTTGATCCGTGGAAATGTCGGAACTAAAGTTGAATTGCTGATTCGCCGTCCCGGCATCTCGGAAGACAAAGTCTATATACTGGAACGCGCCAAAATTTCGGTCAATGACATTTCTTATACCGATTATTTGAAAGATGGCATCGGATATATCCGACTGGCCGAGTTTTCCAAAGGCGCTACGGCTGAAATTCGTCAGGCTATTGATAACCTCAAGAAAAGAGGTAAACTCGAATCTTTAGTCCTGGATTTGCGGAGTAATCCCGGTGGTTTATTGGAGGAAGCCCTGGGAGTCGCCGAATTGTTCACCCAGCCGGGTGATACACTATTACTGACCCGTGGACGGAATGAAAATGCCAACCGTATTTATACCTCCAGCCGTCGACCGCTTCTGGATGAGTCGGTAAAAATCGCAGTTTTAATCAATGGCGGGAGCGCTTCAGCCAGTGAGATTGTGGCCGGTATCATCCAGGACCTCGACCGTGGAGTTGTCGTCGGTTCGCCTAGTTTTGGTAAAGGATTGGTGCAGACCCTTTTCAGGGTGGATAAAGAACATTCAGTCAAGATCACCACCGCCAAGTATTACATTCCCAGCGGACGTTTGATACAGAAACCGAATTTTATCAAAAATCCGAAATTAATTGTATCCGAAGCACCGCAGGATTCGATTTTTTTCTCCCGCAATAATCGCCTGTTGAAAAGTAAAGGCGGCATCACTCCGGATGTTGTCGTTGAACCTGAATCACAATCAGAATATATAACCGACCTCTGGCGCCAGAATCAATTCTATTCGTTTGCCGTCAAATACAAAACCGAGCATCGTGAATTACCGCGAGCAATCGACGATACTGTTTTAGATAATTTTAAATCTTTTCTCGATAAATCCGGTTTTCAATTTACCGACAAAACCGAAAAAAGCATTCGCGAGACGGAGAAATTGATTTCTGAGGATAAGCGTCTGAAGAATGTGCAAGTTGATCTGCAACCGGTTTACGCGATATTCGATTCGCTGAAAGAGGTGGAATTTGAGGCCAACCGGTTGATGATTCAGCGCGCAATCGAAAGTCAGTTTGCAATGCTGGAGGGTGGTCTTACCGGCCAAATTAAAGCCGATCTGAAATATGATAAGGTCATCGCTGAAACCATCAAATCGCTCGATAACGATGCGGAATACAAGACCACGCTGGGTTATGCCCGGTAAAGTCGGCAGATTTAGCCTTGCAGATTCGCCGCGACGGTTTGCTTTAATTATTTTTATGCTGAGTATGGTAAATATCAGTAAAGCCGATACAACAACCGTTATCAATAAAATTGAAGAAATCGCTCAGCAGGTGAGCCGCCAGTACTGTCCGGATAAGCGGACTACAGTCTGGACTGTTGAGATAAAATTTCAGGATAATGTCTGTTATATCAATGGTGATACCGACCAGCGCCAGGCTATTCAGTCTTTCAATGAGAAACTTCTGGAAGCTTTGCCGGCGGAAAAAGTGCAAAACCGGATGAAATTATTACCGGATGATACCATGGACGGGAATGATTTCGGTATCATTATTAACTCGGTTGAATCCCTGCGGAGCGGTCCTTCAGTTTTTAAAGATATGGTAACCCAAACTCTGCGCGGGCTGGCGGTTGAAATTTTAAAAAATGAAGAAGGATGCTATCTAGTCAAGACTGATGATGGCTATCTAGGCTGGATTGAAGACGATCGGATGCTGATCGGCGGCGATTCTCTGAAAACCGCCTGGCAAAAAACGCCAAAAGTCGTCTATGATGAGACCGAAGGTACGATTTACTCAAAAGCTTCACTAAAATCCCAACCAGTGGCAGATATTGTGCTGGGGAATCGTTTAAAACTGCTTGGAAAACGCGGAAGTTGGACCGAAGTGGAACTGGTTGATGGTCGGAGAGGATTCGTGCCTTCAAGTCAATTGATCGCTGAATCCGAATATACGATGCGCATTCCGGATGCGGATAAAGTGATCGCGACGGCGATGAGCTTGTTGGGGCGACCTTATCTGTGGGGCGGCGCCTCTGTGAAAGCCTGCGATTGTAGTGGTTTTACGCAGACGATCTATCGCCGTCACGGTGTTCTGTTAGCCCGCGATGCCAATATGCAGGTCAAACAAGGTACTGCGGTTGATACGACTAATTTGCCGGAAAAATTTAAAACGGGCGATTTATTGTTTTTTGGCGCAGACGCCCATCGGATTACTCACGTCGCTATTTACCTTGGCAATTCCGAGTATATTCATTGCTCGGCGTTCGTTCGGATAAACAGCCTTAGTCCGACGGCTCATAATTACGATGCTTTTTTACGGGAAAGACTGCATGCGGTTCGCCGTATAATTAGCGATTAAGTCGATTAATGCAATAAAAGATGTTTCCCTATCTATCAAGGATGTTACTAAAAAGTTTTTTCTTCTGTTAATTTGCGATTTTGTTATATATTATTTCCGTGATTTTTAACCGATATAAAATAGTCATTAAGTCTTTATTCATTAAATACTTTAAGAAATTTCTAATGAACTAAATGGTCTAATCAAATTTATATACCTGTTAACCGAAAAAAGGAGATTTTCAGATGCGGATAATAATTCATGAAGATTATGATAAGCTGAGTAATTGGGTCGCGCACTACATCGCGGCCAAAATCAATCATGCTAAACAGACTACGGAAAAACCATTCATACTGGGACTGCCGACCGGCTCTTCGCCCATTGGCACCTATCAGGCTTTAGTCCGGTTATATAAAGAGAAAAAAGTTTCATTTAAAAATGTCATTACATTCAATATGGATGAATACGTTGGACTTCCCGAAAATCATCCGGAGAGCTATCATTATTTCATGCATCATTATCTGTTTGATCACATTGATATTCCGCGTGAGAATATCAACATTCTGAACGGCAATGCAAAAGACCTCGATGCAGAATGTGCCGATTATGAAGCGAAAATCAAAACGGTTGGCGGGTTTGATCTTTTTTTGGGTGGAATCGGAGTTAACGGACATCTGGCTTTCAACGAACCAGGCTCTTCGATTACTTCGCGTACCCGCGTCAAGACTTTAGCTTATGAAACTATTATCGCCAATTCGCGATTTTTCGATAATAATATCAGCAGAGTACCCAAGACGGCTCTGACTGTAGGCGTCGGCACCGTGATGGAAGCGCGCGAAATTTTAATTATCATTAACAGTTACCGGAAAGCGCGCGCTTTGCAGAAAGTCGTTGAAGAGAGCGTCAACCACATGTGGACGGTTTCGATGTTGCAATTACATCCGCACGGTACAATTGTTTGCGACGATGAAGCCACGCTCGATTTAAAAGTAAGCACTGTCAAGTACTTCAAAGAAATGGAACATGAAGCAATTAATAATCTACCCATGTGACGGAAAGGTAGTAATATGGAACAGCGCCATTTAAATTCATCGGAAATTACTGCTCTTGATAAGAATGGATGTCGGGCGGAGGACTGGAGTAAAGTATTAGTTAAGAACGGATTTAATCCCGATTGGATCCACAATGTCACTTTTGCCGGTGAGGTTGCGATTGGCGACTACAGGAGTACAATCGAAGTCGAATCGGGGTGTATGAAAAAATGCGGTTTGTATGATAGTTACATCCGAAATTGTACAATAGCCGATCAGGTTTATATTGCCAATGTTAAAAATTTAGCCAATTACGTGATTGAGGAAGATGTAGCGATTGAAAACGTTGGCGAGCTGACTGTCAGCGGCGAAACAGCCTTCGGTAACGGCGCAGAACTTGAAATCCTCAATGAAGGCGGCGGTCGCGTTTTAACGATTTATGATCGTCTGACTTCCCAGATCGCTTATATGATTGTCGTCTATCGGCACGATGTCGCTTTGCAGAAAGCACTAAGTAAATTGATCGGCAATTATATTACACAACAAAAATCGACGCGCGGCGTTGTCGCCAGAGAGGCTCGAATTTATAATAGTAATATTATCCGAAACGTACGGATTGGTGAAAATGCTACCGTATCCGGCGTATTATTACTGGAAGAGGGAACTATCGTCAGTTGCAGGGCGGATCCGGCTTATGTTGGCGAGGGGGTCGTCGCTAAACATTTTATTATACAGACCGGAGTGCGGGTCGAGAGTTCGGTGGTGCTGGATAAATGTTTCGTCGGGCAGGGGACGCGCCTGGGTAAGCAATTTTCAGCGGAGAATACCGCCTTTTTCGCTAATTGTGAAGGATTTCACGGGGAAGCCGTCAGCGTTTTTGCCGGACCTTATACCGTGACTCATCATAAATCGACTCTGCTAATCGCCGCGATGGTTAGCTTCTATAACGCCGGAAGTGGAACAAACCAAAGCAACCACATGTACAAACTTGGACCGTTGCATCAGGGCGTTCTGGAGCGCGGTTCGAAAACCGGATCGTCCAGCTATATGATCTGGCCGGCGCATATTGGCGCTTTTTCGGTCGTGATCGGGAAACATTTAACGCACATCGATACATCCGATCTTCCATTTTCATATATTATCGAAAGAGAAGGAAAAAGCTTTTTAAAGCCGGCGATGAATTTATTCACTTCCGGCACTCGCCGTGACAGTGTCAAATGGCCTTCACGCGATCGGCGTCGGGATAGCGACCGGCTGGATTTGATCAACTTTGATTTTCTCAGTCCTTATCTGGTCGAAAAAACCATGCGCGGTATCGAAGCGCTCCGCAATCTCGATGAATCTTCGCAACCGGATCAGGAGTTCGTAAAATATCAGGGAACGTATATCAGACGAGCGGCATTGAAGAGCGCTATCCAGAATTATGAAATGGTCGCGACAATCTTCTGCGGGAATCAGATCATCCGAAAGTTCGGCTCGATAGAGAATCTGGCTTGGGATGAGGTCAAGAATATGTTTACCGGTCAGATTGACGAATCCGCCGAGAATTGGGTGGATCTGGGCGGTATGTTCGTTACCCGTAGTGAAATAGAAGAAATTAGTCTGGCGCTTCAGCAAAACCGGCTTGATTCGACGGCAAAATTGGAAAATGCCCTGCGCCAAATCCATCAGAAATACGAAGAAATGACCTGGCAGTTCTGCTTGAATCTGCTTTTTAAAACTTTTAAGACGAATGCTTTAAATGTTGATCAAATTTGTCAGGTGTTGAATGAGTGGCAGGAGAGCGTTATTCGGTTTAATACCCTGGTTCTCAAGGATGCTGAGAAGGAATTTGACCAGTGCAGTCGCATCGGTTATGGAATCGACGGCGACCAAGCAGTTCGCGATCGGGACTTTCGGGCGGTGCGTGGTACTTTCGATGAAAACAAATTCGTCATTGAGTTGAAAAAGGAATCCGATAAGGCTAAACCTGAGGTCGCTCGTATTTGTGCGGCTCTCAGAAAATAGTAATCTCGATAAAGTGATTTTCGAGAGGAGGCTAGGTTCTATGCCAATGGAGCAAAGCGAAAAACAAGTGGTGTTAAAATCGATTATCAAGCGTCTGCATCAGGGCGTTGCGGTCGATAAACTCAAGAAAGAATTCGGACGACTGATCAAGGATACATCTCCGGAAGAGATCGCCGATATGGAAAACGCCTTAATCCAGGAAGGATTTCCAGTCGAAGAAGTCCAGCGTCTCTGCGATGTGCACGCCCAGGTTTTCGATCAGGCGTTGAAAAAGGTCGGCAAAGCCAGCAAAATGCCCGGTCATCCGGTCTATACATTTCTGGCTGAAAACAAGGAAGCCCGTAAAATTCTCAAGACTTTGAAAAAATGCGCGCGCAAAGCGGCGAAGAGCTCGGCGTCGCAACCGGACTTTCAGGCTTTAATCGACCAGTTTAATCTTTTGAAAGAAATCGAAAAACATTATGCCCGCAAGGAAAACCAGCTCTTTCCATTGCTGGAGGCTAAGAAGTTCACCGGACCAACTCAGGTCATGTGGGGCAAGCATGATGAAATCCGGGCGATGCTGAAAGAGTTAGGAAGCATCATTGAAAAGAAAGAGTGGAAGCAGGTCACCGAGCAGGTCAATCGCGTCATTTCTGCCATAAAAAAACTGATGTTTCTGGAGGAAAAAATCCTCTTTCCCACCTCGGCCAGAAAGCTCAATAATCTCGAATGGGCTAAAATCAAAAATGGCGAATCCGCGATTGGTTACGCCTGGGTGACGCCCTCCAATCTCTGGGATGCGGAAATAGCAAAAGCCATGTCTTCGGCTGAAAAACAACCACTGGCGACTTCAGTCGAAGAGGCGCCTCAGGATGATGCGATTAAATTGTCAGAGGGGCGTCTTACGCCGGAACAGATCGACCTGATGCTTAAACGGCTACCGTTTGACATAACTTTTGTCGATGAGAACGACCAGGTGAGATACTATTCCGATACTCCGGATCGGTTGTTTCCGCGCAGTCCGGCGATTATCGGTCGCGAAGTCCAGAAATGTCATCCGCCGAAAAGTGTCCATATTGTCAATGATATAGTCGCAAAATTCAAAGCCAAAGAGAAAGATGTTGCCGAATTCTGGATTCAGATGAACGGCAAATTCATTCACATTCGCTACTTCCCGGTTTATGACAATACCGGCAATTATAAAGGCGTCATCGAGGTATCACAGGAAATCTCGCAGATTAAAAAACTGGAAGGTCAGCGACGACTGCTGGATTGGTAGAAAGTAAATCGGTCGAAATTAAAATAATCAGCCCACGAATTAAATCGTGGGCTGTTTTGTTTATCCTTGAGGTTTATTATTCCCCAGTCATGAACGGATAGCGATAATCTTTCGGCGGTACGAAGAGTTCCTTGGTAGCGCGCGGCGAGACCCAGCGCAGAAGGTTTATCATACTGCCGGCTTTGTCGTTCGTGCCGGAAGCTCTTCCGCCGCCAAAAGGTTGCTGTCCGACGACTGCGCCAGTCGGTTTGTCATTGATATAAAAATTCCCGGCGGCATGCAGTAAAATCCGATCGGCGAGGATAACAGCCTGCCGGTCGCGGGCGAAGATCGCACCGGTCAGAGCATAGGGTGAAGTCGTGTTGCAGAGGTTCAGCGTTTCTTCGTATTTATTGTCATCATAAACGAAAATTGTTAAAACCGGTCCGAAAATTTCCTCTTCGATGGTTTTAAAATGCGGGTCCGTAGTCAGAATGACGGTCGGTTCGATGAAATATCCCTTGGTGGCGTCGCATTTACCGCCGGCGATAATTTGCGCGTCGCTGGATTTTTTGGCGTAATCGATATAGGTGGAAATATTATCGAACGCGGCTTTATCTATCACGGCGTTCATAAAATTGCGGAAATCGCACACGTCGCCCATTTTAATGGTACTGAGCGAAGCGCGTATTTTTTCTTTTAGTTGCGGCCAGAGCGATTTCGGGATATAAGCCCGCGAAGCCGCCGAACATTTTTGTCCCTGGTATTCGAAAGCGCCGCGCACCAGGGCGGTATTCAGTTCGTCGAGATCGGCGCTGGCATGCGCGAAGATGAAATCTTTGCCGCCGGTTTCACCGACGATACGCGGGTAGCCGCGATAGGCGGCGATATTTTCTCCAATGGTTTTCCACATACTTTGAAAGACAGCCGTCGAGCCGGTGAAATGAACTCCGGCTAGAAGCGGATTGGTTAAAACGTTGGGACCAACATTGCGTCCGCTACCGGGAATGAAATTAATTACGCCGTCCGGCAGACCGGCTTCCTGGAATAATTTTATAAGATAATAGGCTGACAACACTGCCGAACTGGCCGGTTTCCACAAAACCGTATTGCCCATTATAGCCGGTGAAGTTGGTAAGTTGCCAGCGATAGAAGTGAAATTGAACGGCGTTACGGCGAAGACGAAACCTTCCAGCGGACGCTGTTCGAGCCGATTCCATTGCCCCGGCGCCGAGAGCGGCTGTTGCTCGTAAATTTGCTCCATGAATTTGACATTGAAATTATAAAAGTCAATCAATTCGCAAGCCGAATCGATTTCAGCCTGAAAAACATTTTTGCTTTGATTGAGCATAGTAGCGGCGTTGAGCGTCATACGCCACGGACCAGCCAGGAGCGCCGCGGCTTTCTTGAATATAGCCGCGCGTTCGTGCCACGGCATGACCGACCAGGATTTCCAGGCTTTTTGCGAAGCCTCAACCGCCAGGTCAACTTCTTTAGCGGTGGCTTGGTGATAAGTTGCCAGGATGTGCTGATGATCGTGTGGCATGACGCATTTGGCAGTTTGCCCGGTGCGAATTTCTTTACCGCCGATGATCAGCGGAATTTCTATCTGTTCGCCGGTTAACTTGTTCAAAGCGTCTTTGAGCGCCTGACGCTCAGAACTTCCAGGCAAATATGAAAGGATCGGTTCGTTGATGGGTTGGGGAAGGGTAAACTTGGCGTTACTCATCGTTAATTCTCCTCTTTGGCATTGTATTTTCGAATTAGGCTCATTGATCTTGACACTGACTTAAATTAATAAACTATTTCCTGAATTGGTAGAGCTAAACTGGATTGTAAGATAAAAGGATGGGGTTTTAGGATTTAGGAGAATACTGCCTGTAATTTCTGACAATGAATACAGTTTTATCTACCATCGCATGGCAATTTAATGTATATTTTTCGCAATGAAATCCTGGCGACAAATTGGTTTGATTATTTTAAGTCTTTCAGTGCTGAGCGCCACCGAAATTGATTTCCGCAAGTTGAAAATTGTTACCGATTTGAATAATGAAAAATATGCCCGCAACGGTCCATGCATCGCTGGCGATCATGACATTATCAAGCTGTCATTGGCATTATCGGCGCGGGTAGAAAAACTGTTTTCGGAAATCTACATTACATCCGAAAATGGATTGATCATGGCGGGCGATACGGTGCAAACTGACAGAATTAAAAAGTGGGAGGATTTTGCCAGTAAAAAACCGCTCATTCGCTGGTATCTGATCTTACCGACGAGACTGGATACGGTTTACCGGAATACACCGGAGATGCGAACGCAGTGGGCGCAGGTAATTTACGAGGAAATTCCGATCGCGGAGTGGAACGATCAATGGACGGTGAATGTCGCCGATCTAAATGTGAAGCAACAGTTGTTTCCCGGAACCGCCTGGTTTAAGGCTGAAATTGCTTTTCGCGGACAATTTGCCGCGACGCCGGGCATTGAAAACCGTTATCGGGTGGCGTCGGGTGATTACGGCGGCTTGTCGCCCAAGGTTTTTCGCCTGAGCGTAAAATCCAAAACAGGTAATCGTTTTTTGGATAACTTGCTGATTTTTAGGAATCTGCCTTACATTGCCAACAGCAACAGCTGGAACGGATACTGGAGTGATCATCAAACTAAGCAATGGATCGGCGGAGATTTAATGACATTTACCTATTTTGCGATGGAATTAGCCGGCCGCTCGTCGCTGTCTTATTTTGGGAAATTGCCAATGCCGCCCAGCAACGCCTTTGAGGCGACTGAATATTTCGAACTTGAATCTCACTATCGCGGTGGATTTTTCCTGATGAATAGGACTGAACCGATAGTTATCGACCAGATTAATTTCGGTTTGGGAGATTTTGTGGCGAACCGTTATCAGTTTGCGATTTTAGCCCGGGATCGGAATCCGGATGAAGCCAATCGGGAAATGCCTAACCGACGTCTGGATGAGGCTGATCTGGTTCTGATGAATCGCGGCGGAGCGCTGGAGATGATTCCTTTAGGGGAAGCATTAGGTGATACATTGACGCTGGTACGTTGGCGGAAACGCTGGTAACAGTATTTTCAAACAGTGATGAGAAATTCGCAGTGCTTTGCGCCATTCCGAATCGAAGAGATTAACTCGACTGCGACAGGCTTTCCGGTAGCGGTCGCAAACATCTCCTCAATCCAGCCTACGGAGCACTGGCAGAAATCGGTCAGCGATCTGAGCTTCGGATTTTGGGCGATAAAACAGTAACAATGTTCATAGCGGACCGTGATTTTATTACCATTTCGGATAACGTTTTGGTCGCCAATCCATTTTTTTAAAGTGATCAGAAAGGCGTTCAGATCGCCGTTGGCGGTCTGGGCGGCTTTGACGGCGCCGCGTCGGGCGCAGGTTTGTCCGTTCATTTTCAGGATTTTTTGGCGGGTTGAATCGGGAATATTTTGATTAAAACCGGCGTAAAATCCGTCAAACCATTCCTGGACTAATTTTTCGGCATCTTCGGCGTTAATATCGTTATCCCCGGCGTTTAGGATTTTGCCAGTCAAAGGTTTGGCGAGAGAAGCGCCCAGACAAAAAATGCTACCTTTTAAAATGAATGTTTTTCTATCCATAATTTTTCCCCTCAGGAATTAGGTAATTTGCAGAACCTTCGCACCGCGAATTTTACGTCGTTTCAGTTCCAGTAATGCCCGATTAGCCTCGGTGAATGGAAAAATCTCGACTTCCGGTTTGATGGGAATTTCGGCGGCTAATGCGAGAAATTCAGCCACGTCGCGGCGGGCGACATTGGCTACCGATTTGATTTCCTTTTCCAGCCATAAATGTTCGGAATAATCAATCGAAGTCAGGACGGATATATCGACATTTTCTTTACGGATGGCGTTGATCACCAGGCGTCCGCCGGGTTTAAGATTTTTCAAAGCGGCGACGATGGGCGTCCAGACCGGCGTTGTATCGATGATCGCGTCAAGCAATTCGGGCGCAGGTTCGTTCGTGTCGCCAGCCCAGACAGCGCTGAGTTCGCGGGCGAAAGCTTGTTCGTTTTTGCTACGAGCAAAAACGTACACCGGTGTTTGCGGAAAACGATGGCGCACCATTTTAAGGACTAAGTGAGCCGAGGTGCCAAAACCGGTCAGGCCTAATTTCTGGCCATTCTGAAGATTCGTCAGACGTAAGGAACGGTATCCGATCGCACCAGCGCAGAGAAGCGGCGCGGCTTCGGCGTCGGTGAAAATTTCAGGAATTGGATAAGCGAAATTTTCGCCAATGGTCATAAATTCCGCGTAACCGCCGTTGGCGTCCCGACCGGTGGCGCGAAATTGCGGGCAGAGATTTTCCTGGTCGGAGAGGCAGTAAGAGCATTTCCCGCAGGCTGAAAAAATCCAAGCGACGCCGACGCGCGTGCCGATAGCAAAACGGCGGACGTCAGAGCCATTTTCGATTATTCGACCGATTACCTGATGACCGGGAATCATCGGAAAAGATAACGGCGGGGTACGACCTTCGATCTCATCCAGTTCGGTGTGACAAACGCCGCAGACACTGACTTTAATCAGGATTTCGTTGGAAGCCGGGCGCGGTTGTTCGACATCGGTGCTGATGAGAGGTGTTTCGCTCTTCGCTAAGTCTTGAA
>JALOAB010000310.1 GCA_023229045.1 Fidelibacterota bacterium | reverse complement strand
CTTTACGACAAATCCGCGCTGATTCCGACGCTCCGCTATGGCTGGGGATTTGCCTGTCTAATAGATGACCGTATTCTCTTCGATGCCGGCGATGAAGCCGAACCGCTGTTTGAAAATTTAGCCCGATTAAATATAAATATTGAAAATATTACCGCGGTCGTGATTTCGCATGATCACGACGATCATACCGGCGGATTGTGGGGATTATTAGAACGGCGACCGGGCTTGAAAGTTTACGCCTGTCCCGGATTTATCGACGATTTTAAGAAAAAGGTAATGGCTTTAAAGGGAGAGCTGATCGAATCGATCGGTTTTAGGGAAATTGACGATAGAATTGGCGTAACGGGTGAAATCCCCGCCCAGTATAAAGGAGCGCCGAAACCGGAACAAGCCCTGATTGCCAGAACCGCAAGTGGGATCGCGGTAGTTACCGGTTGTTCTCATCCGGGAATCGTTAACATTCTGGCGAGGGTAAAGACCATTTTTCCCGCCGAACCGATTGCTTTGGTTCTGGGCGGGCTTCATCTGCGCGACGCCGAGGGCGACGCTGTCGAGACGATTGCTTCCCAGCTGATAGGGATGGGAGTGCGCAAAATCAGCCCGACTCATTGTACCGGCGCGCATGCTCAGGCTATTTTTAAAGAAAAATTCGGCGCAAATTACATTTCTGCCAGCGTTGGCAGTCAAATAGAAATATGAATGACAACAAGTTCAAATATAAGGAGAAAATGATAACATGAAGCTCGGAATCATCATTACTCAGACCGACGCCGAAACCGTTTTCAACGGATTGCGCCTGGCGCTTTACAGTCTTGAACAGGGCGATGAAGTGCGTATTTTTCTTTCCGGTAAAGGCGTCGAAATCGATCGCATCGAAGATTCAAAATTCGATGTCAAAATATTGGCTCAAAAGGTATTGGATAAAGGCGGTCAGTTCCTGGCTTGCGGAGCCTGTCTTAAACTACGCAACTCCGATGGTTCCGAAGTCTGTCCGCTTTCGACTCTCAAAGATCAATATCAAATCGTCCGCGATTCGGATAAAATCGTCACAATCTGAGGAATCTGGCATTGCAGGAATTAGTTGTCATCAGCGGGAAAGGCGGTACCGGTAAAACCAGCATCACGGCCTCGCTGGCGGTTTTAGCCAAAAGTGCGGTGGTGGCCGATTGCGATGTGGACGCCGCCGATTTACATCTGGTGCTTTCGCCGCAGATTAAGGAACGCCATCAATTTTATGCCGGACAGGAGGCTGTTATCCGTCAAGCCGATTGCATTGCCTGCGGCGCCTGCCTGGCGCATTGCCGGTTCGACGCGATCAAGATGACTAAACAATCTTCAGGTGAGTTAAGTTTTTACATTGACCCGATCGCCTGTGAAGGTTGCGGTGTCTGTGTGCGGTTTTGCCCGGTGAAGGCGATTGATTTTCCGGAGCGTCGCTGCGGTGAATGGTTTGTTTCAGAGACGCGCATCGGACCGATGGTACACGCCAAACTCGGCATCGCGGCCGAAAACTCCGGTAAATTGGTCTCGACGGTTCGTCAATCCGCCCGCCAGATCGCCGAAGCCGAAAAACGCTCGTTGGTTATAGTTGACGGGCCGCCCGGGATCGGTTGCCCGGTCATCGCTTCGATCACCGGCGCGACTCAGGTGTTGGTGGTAACGGAACCGACGGTTTCCGGCGAACACGATCTGGAACGCGTGCTGGCTTTGACGCGACACTTCAATATTCCAACTGCGGTGTGTGTCAACAAGTGGGATCTCAATCCCGGAATGACCGACCACATTGAAAAAAAAGCCAGAAAAAGCAAAGCCCGGATCGTCGGTCGGATACGCTACGATCTGAGCGTAACAAAAGCTCAAATCCAGGCCTTATCGGTCATAGAGACCGATTCGCCCTGTGCAGTGGATATTAAGAACATTTGGAATAAATTAGGTCTAACAGGAGATTAAAAAAATGAACGATCCCAATAAAGAAAAAACTAAAAGTGCCTGCGATACCTGCAGTAGTTCGACCTGTTCGGCGGCTAAACCTCAGGCAGGTGAAAACCAGAAGGAATTCGAAGAACGCCGGCAACTGCTGTCCCGGCTCTGTCATATCCGGCATAAAATCATCGTACTTTCCGGGAAAGGTGGTGTCGGTAAAAGCACGGTGGCAGTTAATCTGGCCGCGGCTTTGATGCTGGCAGGCAAAAGTGTCGGTCTGCTGGATGTGGATATTCATGGTCCAAGCATTCCGACTATGCTGGGGCTGGAAGATGAGATAATTCAGAAAGATGACGACGGCATGATACCGATCGAGCTGGGCGACCTGAAAGTCATGTCGATCGGCTTTATGCTCAGAAATCCGGATGACGCCATTATCTGGCGCGGTCCGTTAAAAATGGGTATTATCAAACAATTTCTGAAAGATGTCAGCTGGGGCGAGCTGGATTATCTGATCATCGACTCACCTCCCGGAACCGGCGACGAACCGCTTTCAGTCTGTCAGCTGATCGGTGATCTGGACGGCGCTATCGTCGTCACTACGCCGCAGAAAGTCGCCGCAGTGGATGTGCGCAAGTCGATTACCTTTTGTCGTCACCTGCAGGTCAATATCCTGGGCGTAGTCGAAAATATGAGTGGTTTCGTTTGCCCGAAATGCGGCGAAGTCACGCCGATTTTCAGTACCGGCGGCGGAAAGCAAATCGCCGAAAGTATGCACGTGCCTTTTCTGGGCTCAATCCCGACCGATCCGAAAATCGGTCAGGCCAGCGACAGCGGCCAGGTTTTTATCCATAAATACACTGAGAGCCCAACCGCAGAAATTATGCGGCAAATTATCAAGCCGATTCTGGGACTGGATTCAGACAACCTTAAACCTTAATTTCAGGAGAATAGTAAAATGAAAATAGCTATTCCTCTCGCCAACGGCAAACTGGCTATGCATTTTGGGCATTGCGAACGATTCGCTCTGATCGACGTCGATGCCGAT
>JALOAB010000309.1 GCA_023229045.1 Fidelibacterota bacterium | reverse complement strand
AGGTACGCGCGGCTCAGATTCGCGCGGCTCAGATTCGCGCCGCTCAGATTCGCGCGGCTCAGGGCCGCGCTGCGCAGGTCCGCGCGGCGCAGGTCCGCGCTGCGCAGGTCCGCGCTGCGCAGGTCCGCGCCGCGCAGGTCCGCGCTGCGCAGGGCCGCGCCGCGCAGGTACGCGCCGCGCAGGTACGCGCCGCTCAGATTCGCGCGGCTCAGGGCCGCGCTGCGCAGGTCCGCGCGGCGCAGGTCCGCGCTGCGCAGGTCCGCGCGGCGCAGGTCCGCGCTGCGCAGGTCCGCGCGGCGCAGGTCCGCGCTGCGCAGGTCCGCGCTGCGCAGGTCCGCGCCGCTCAGGTCCGCGCGGACGCCGGCGGGCTCGGCACGCAGCCACGCCCCGTGCTGCGCCAGGACTGCCGCTAGTTCCTCGCTCGTCATGGTGCCTTTCCCTTCAGCCCGCAACGTGCGCCCGCCTCGCGCCCCGCGCAAGGGGCCCCTTGCACTTTCCCGGGGAGGTCGTAGGTTGCGGGGTATGCTGACGACACACGAGATCGCAGGCCTGTGGCCTGCGATGACGGCGGACGAGTACGGCGACCTACTACGCTCTATCACGGACAGGGGGCAACTCGTGCCCGCGCTCACGTGGCGCGGGCAGCTGGTCGACGGCCGCCAGCGCGCCCGCGCGTGCGCTGAGCTCGGGCGACCGCTGCGCACGGAGGCGCTGCCGGACGACTGGGGCGAGGTGCGCGTCGCCGAGTACGTCGCGGCTATTCACACGCGCCGCGACCTAAGTGTGTCGCAACGCGGCGTAGCTGCCGGCCGGCTAGCGCTCTACTGCGAACGCTTCCGCGCCGCCGCGCTCGAGCGGCAGCAGGCGGCGGGGGCGCGGGGCGGGGAGGGCGCGGCCTTCGGCGCCCTCGGCGGGCGCCCAACGGAGCGCGAAACCCCCTTAGCGCCACGTGGCGCTAAGGGGGTTTCGGCCCCGGCCCCGGAGCCCAAGCCTAGCAAGTACGAAGGCCTAGCCCCCGCACCCCGCCCGGCTAGCGGTTCGGCGCCGAACGAGGGGCCGGGGCGAAAGGCGGCAGCAGACGCGGCGCGTGTAGTTGGCGTATCCACGCGCACCGCGGAGCGCGGCGCGGAGGTGGTGCGCCGCGCCCCCGAGGTCGCCGCGCGCGTCGACGCGGGGTCGCTGTCGCTGGCGCAGGCGGTGCGCGTCGCGCGAATGCCCGCGGAACAGCGCGCAGCCAGTCTCGCGCAGCTCGACACCGGCGACCGCTCGCAGGACGCCAGCGACAGCTGGGGCACGCCGACATCGTGGATTGCATTCGCGCGCGAGGTCATGGGCAGAATCGACCTGGACCCGGCGTCCAACGCGGACGCGCAACGCACGGTGCAAGCGGCGCGGTACTACACGCGCGAGGACGACGGGCTCTCGCGTGACTGGGCCGGGTGCGTGTGGCTCAACCCGCCGTATTCGCAGCCCCTCGTGACGCGGTTCGCGGAGAAGCTCCTCGCCGAGCTCGACGCTGGCCGCGTCGAGCAAGCGATCGTACTCGTCAACAACGCCACCGACACGCGCTTTGCGCAGTCGCTGCTGGGGCGGTGCGCTGCCGCGCTATTCCCCGCGGGGCGCGTGTCGTTCGTGGTCCCTGGCGGCGGTGAACTCGCCGGCGCCAGGCAAGGGCAGATGGTGCTGTACTTCGGGCCGCTGGCGAGCGCGTTCCTGACGGCCGCCAGCGTGCGCGGGATCGCGTTGGTGCGGCCGTGACCGGCGCGTTGCGCAGTCCGGCGCGGTACGCGGAGGCGGCGGTACGCCGCGCCACCGAGCGGCTAAGCCCGTGCTTTCCCCGCGGTATGTCACTCGGCGATCTCGACAGCTTCCTAGAAATCGGCGGACACTTCCTGGTCATCGAGTGGAAGACCGCCGGGCAGGACGTGCCATTTGGCCAACTGCACGCGCTGACGCGGTTGGCCGAGCTCCCGCAGTTCGAAGTCGTGATCGTGTGGCTCGCCGCGCTCGCCGATCCGATAACCGGGGCCGCTGACGTCACGCGCTGGCGCAGCCTGGCGTTCCCCGCGGCCGCGGAGCAATCACCCGACGACCCGCTCGCCGCGCTCGCCGAGCACCTAGCCGCGTGGGCGCGATACGCCGACGCTAACCCGCGCCCCCGCGGCGCAGGCGCGGGGTACCGGTGACGCCGCCGACCTCTTGGCCCGAGGCCCTCGCGCACGTCGCGGGGCACACGCCCCCCGCGGTGCTCGAGCGGCTCGAATCGCTCACGCTGATCGTCGGCGGCGAGGCGCGAGTGTTCCGCCGCGACGCGCCCGACGGCTACCGGGCGATCACATACTCGACGACGCCGCCGCGGTTGCCCGTGCTCACGGCGCAGCCGCGGGCGTGCGCGTGCGGCGCGCCGCTTGACCGCGGCGAGGAACGCTGCCGCGATTGCTTCGTGCGGTGGCTTCGGGGCGACCGTTGATCCGAAAAGAGCAACGCACGACGCTACCGCTCGCGCACGTGGCGTGGCGCCGTGCCGCGGTCAAGGCGGCGGCAGCGTTCGGCGGGCGGGCGTTGCCTTCAGCCGCGGCCGTGCGCGCGATCGCGGAAGCGTGCGACTGCGACGGCGCGGTCGCGCGTGAGATATTGGCTGCGGCCGAGCTCGCCGGCCTGCTGCGCTACCGTGACGGCCTTTGGCGAAAGGTGCCCCCTTGCTAACGCTCTACCAAGGCGCCCGCAACCCGGTCCCGCTGCGCGCGGACGACTGGCCCTCATGGGCCGAGCTTTGCGCCGACCTCGAGCTACTGCTCGGAACCGAGGCCACCGAGAAAACCGACCTGTTCGCGATCGGCCCGCACCGGCTCGCGAAGCCGTATCGGCTCGACGCGAACGTCGCCGCGCTCGACTTGCTGGCGATCGACGTTGACCGGTGCAACGCCGAGCAGCTGCTCGAGCGGCTCGAGCGGCTCGGCCTTGCCGCGGCCG
>JALOAB010000308.1 GCA_023229045.1 Fidelibacterota bacterium | reverse complement strand
GGGTCTTGCCACGCTCCTCGCCCATCCGTGCTTGGCGTGTCGCTGATCAGCCACCCGCCCGGCACCAGGCAGCGGTGGATCTCCTGCATGACGTGGATCGGGTCGACCATGTGCTCCAAGAAATCCGCGGCACGGAACGCACCGACGATGCTGTCCTCGAAAGGCCACCGCCCGGACAGGTCGGCCTCGATGACGGCGCCCTGCCCCGGCAGATCGACGCTCGTCCATGGCTCCGGGCAGTCGTGCGCTCCTCCGAGGTCGATCAACGGCAGCCCGCGCCGCTTCACATCGGCCACGATCATCGGCCGCAGGTACTTGCGCCCGATGCCCGGGGTCTGCTTCGCGATCTCCTTCGTCTCCTTGAGCCAGGTGTTCTGTCCGTGGACGTGGTAGCGGTAGAGCGGGCGCGGGATCCGCACCATCGCCGTCTGGATGAAGGTGCGGCAGAGCAGGTCGTGGTCGTCCAGAACCTGAAGGTTCGCGTCGTGCCCGCCGGCGGCCTGGTAGCTCTCCCGGCGCCAAGCTCGCAGGTGGTTCGGGGCCCAGTAGATCAGCGAGAGCGACTGCGGGCTCGCCTCGAACGAGGCGGGGACTTCACAGGTGCCGTCGCCATCGTGGCACGACTCGTAGAATCTCCACCCGTTCGCCTCCCAGGACAGCCTCACCTGCGGGTCGTGGTAGGTGCAGAGCCCCCCCGTGTCGCTCACGTCGAGGCAGTCCGAGTAGACGAAGCCCGCCTCTGGGTGCTTCTCGAATGCAGCGGCGACCTCCAGCAGCGCCCGGCATTCCAACGTGTCGTCATGGTCCAGCTCCAAGAGCACGTCGCCAGCAGCAGCCTCGAAGGTGGCCCGCTTCACCCGCCCCACGCCGGGTCCCTTGACGTCCACCATGCGCACCCGCGGGTCTAGGCTCACGTAGCCCAGCGCCGCCCGAGCCTCTTCAGAGGCCACGCCGGCGTTCAAGACCAGCAAACACTCCCGGTCGAGGCGCTCCTTGCCGAGAGCAGCGCGGACCTCTTCGGAGGTCACGCCCCCGTTCAAGCCCAGCACCCACTCCCACGGGACCCCTCCGACCTGCGCGACGAGGCTCTGGTAGGCGCGGCGAAGGTGGCGGACGTCGTGAGTCGGGGTGCAGATCGAGATCAGCATCGCCGCATGGTGCTCTCGCACCGCGACGGTGTCAAGCAGGGGGAAGTACAGGGCCACCGATCAACGCACAACGCCCTAACCCCAAATCAGCATAACCATCCCGGCTCCACCAGCTCCGCCAGCTCCTCCGGTAGTACCAAGACCCCCCCGACCGGCTCCACCTCCACCTCCACCTCCACCCGGAGTCTGACCCGTTCCTCCTGCGTAAGCGGTGGCCGCCGTCGCACGACCATTCCCGCCTCCGCCTCCGCGGCCCCAGTATCTTCCGTCAATCATCGCGGCGCCGCCGTCAACTCCCGGAGCACCCGGGGGAGCCGGCACAATGGCATCGAAATTTAAATTTGTTCCGCCTGTACCGCCAAGAGTTTGGCCAGAAGTATTAGACGCTCCGCCGCCTCCGCCGCAAGCCGCTTGAATCGCCTGAATGGTTGGTACTAGCGCGTTGCCACCTACGGAACCGACAGAAGCAGTCCCGCCGCGTTGCCCTGCTAAAGTGCCTCGTCCGGATCCACCTTCTCCACCAGCCGCAACGCCACCCCACCCACCAGACGCAGCGGCAATTATACCCGTAACGCCAGCGGATTTGGATAGCCAGCTATCGCCTCCGCTATCTCCATTTATCGGTGGAGAAGACGCGCCTCCACCCGGCGCCGTCACCAGACCCGCAGCCCCGACACGAACATATAAATTCGCTCCGGCGGCTCGCAAAACGGCCGCGTCAAATCGTGCGATAGTCGCCGCGCCGCCGCCGCCGCCGCCACCTCCGGCCTGATCTGACGTACCATGCCCACCCGCAGCCCCTCCCCCCCCGCCTGCGACAACGATAGCTGTCAGCGAAACGGCGGTTAGCGGTATCGGAACAACATAATCCCCTGGTACAATAGAGGACCAAACCGGGATCCCTGTCCCGGACGGCCCCTGCGCGCCGTCATCCCCCTGCGGCCCCTGCGCGCCGTCATCCCCCTGCGGCCCCTGCGCGCCGTCATCCCCCTGCGGCCCCTGTGGTCCAAAGGTGGTCGGCGGCTGGCGGGACACGCCGCGAGCCAGACCAGCGAGTCGGTGACGAGAACTCATGGAGCGTTTCCTGCGAACAGGTAGATGCCGATGCCAGGGTTCGGGGCTTGCTGCGAAATGGCGCCGATGCTCGCCCCGTAGACGTGCGAGAAGGCGGCGTCGGTGGTCGCGAACGCCCAGACCCCGCCCGGTGGGTCGGCGTAGGCGTCAGCGCGCACGGCCTGGATCAGCAGCTCGTCGCCGAGCGCGTCGAAGTTCACCGCCAGGTACAGCTCGCTCAGGGCCAGGTCGCGTGGGGTGCCCGGGACGTTGGCGAGGTTGTAGATCCCCTGCTGCCGAACACCACGCTCGGCGTCCGGGAGAATGGAGAGCGGGGACGTGTCGGCGTAGGAGCCCTGCACGATCATGCGCTCCCGGCGGACGTGCTGGGTCTGCTGCAGGTTGCCGGCGGCCTCGTCCTGCTCGACGATGACCGTGTTCGTCGCTCCGGGCAGCGCGTAGCGCATCTGCGCGACGTAGAAGGGATCATCGTAGCCGGCGCGCCGATCCATGTGGTAGCCGCGCGCCTCCTTGCCCTGCTGCAGCTCACGCTGGAACGCCTGCTGGTTGCGGATGCGCCAGTGAAACGTGTAGAGGTAGTTCGTCTCGACGACGAACTCCTGTCCGTCGTACAGCGCGCAGTACGGGAGCCAGACCGTGACCCGGCTCCCAAACGGCACCCGCACGTACCGCTCCAGGTTCGGGTCGTAGCCCTCGACTCCGGCCAGGTCATCGCGCACGACCATCGGGTCGTCGGGGTCTGACGACACCTCG
>JALOAB010000306.1 GCA_023229045.1 Fidelibacterota bacterium | reverse complement strand
CCCATGTACAACTACTCTGATCAAATAAGCGAACTATCAGATCGCGCTCGGAATTATCAGGATATAACCAAAAATGGATAAACTCAGCACTCAGAAAATTACCCTCCAGACTGCGAATTATCCCGGAATATGGCGGATAACCATTGCCAATCGAATAATCAACCTGCATACTATAAAGACCGTTGCAGGCATAATTACTATTAAGAGAAACACTCGCCGTTAAACCGGAAAGATTGCTCCAAATTTCGTTTAAAGCCAACTGATCTGGATAATTCTCGAAATCATCGATCTGTATTTTGCTTTTGATATTTACCAAAACCGTATCTGAAGTCAGACCGACACCGGTGGCAATAATCTGAACCGGACCCGATTGGCTACCCGGATAATACACATTTCGACAAATACCATCAACCGGGGCAACCCCTTCAGTATACTTCAAGATGCCATCCCCGATCAACGAAAATGTCACTTCTTCGGTCGCATCGGAACATAAAATATCGTCGTCATCTTCCAGAATACAAACCAATAATGTCGAATCCTGTCCGTTATTGAATACTTCGTTCGGCGTGACGAACAGTTGTAATTTGGACGGCTGGGTTCCCGAATACAGGTCAAAATCTCCGGGTAGGTTATTCAATGCAATCCGCTTTGGTAGGTAATATCCCTTAATTGATTCATCAAAAGACTTGTCCAGATCGAGTCGGTTATTAAAAAGAGTGACCGATGCAAAATCTTGAATGAAATCAGAAACCGGTTCTAAATGTAAATTAAAGCTGGTTTCCGTTTTATTATTCAGACCAACGGATAAATTATCGCTCCAGAGAACTGGATTGTGATATATCAGCCGGACAAATCCCATGCGGTTGCCTTCGACAAGAGTCGAAATGTTTAAGTCATTTTGCACCAGGAGAGGATCAATATCGAATGACGCAACCTCATATCTGTCCAGTATAGCGTTATTTTGAAAAACCTGCCCGTTAAATATAACGGTAAAATTTTCAGTGGCAGACCCGGTTGTGTCAACCCTCTCAATAGACCATTCATCCAGATAACAATTCGCTCCGGTTTGCAGAGTTTCCCAACAGGTCTTCAGACACCAAACTGTAGAATCTTCAGGTAAAACGAATTCCTTCTCATACCATTGCCAGTCCGGGGTTAACGCTAAATTATTAAAGAGAGTGTCCGCTTTGATAATATTTTGAACATTCTCGCCGGCAATTTGCATGATCACATTCATTGCATTGTCGGTCGTTGAACCGGCTTTAGCCCGCATCCGAAACCGGTAGGTTTTCCCGGGAATTCCCCGTGGCACCGTAGAGTATGGCACTTTTCCTTCAATCCAATAAACGTCACTGCCGTTATATACCAGATTCTGAGTTGAAGCGGAAATATTATCCCGACCTGACATAATAATCTGACCGGTTTCGCTACCATTTTTCGTTGGAAAAGCATTATCATAACCCCACCAGTGAGCATAATAATTGCCTGCGATTTCAACATGCTCAAAATCACGGTTCAACAGAACGAGTTCGCGGTTACTCTCACCGGCAATTTGCATTGTATAACTTTCGGCAAGTATGCGATTGGCTATCCGAATCTCCTGTCCGTCCTGAACCCGCCAGGTTGCGGAATACCACTGCAGTCCGGGATCGTCATCGGTCAGGCTTGTGGTGATATTAATCGCTAGATTTTCGGCGTCCCAGTCGTTGGTAATGGCGTGCCATTTACGCGCCGTTAGATAATCGGCACCGATTTCCAGATAAATACACTGATCCGCCGTATAACCGCTGAAATAGCCGCTTTCAGCCGTGCAGGTCACCGGGGCATTAATAAATTGAATCCCATACGCCGGATTGAAACAATTGCTTTCCACGTGAGTATGCCCGTGCAGAAATAATTTTACCTGCGGATTTCGGACAAAAAAATCCTGCCACCAATCCGGTTCACTAATATGCAAATAATCAATTCCGTCACTGTCTTCGCCACTATCGTATAACGTATTATGAGAAACAATTACCGTGGTATAATCCGGATACTGACTCGTCATGAATTCCAACCAGTTCTTCTGGTTTAGAGGGACCAGATGTGTGACGCCTTCCTCGCCCATGATCAGGAAAAGAATTCCATTATATAAAAATGAATAATGCGGATTAATCAGTCCGGCCTCCGCCATTCCCCGTTTATAAGCAGTGAATGGAAATTCAGGTTCGCTAAGATGATTGGCGGTTTCATGATTTCCAAAAGTGAACATCCAGGGAATCAATAAATCATTCCAGTCGGCTTTAGCCAATTCCCAATCCTCCGCACTGCCGTAATGAGTCAAATCGCCTAAATTAATCACAAAATCAACTTCCGGAAACGCCAGATTATTCTGAATATCATCTATGATCATTGATGATAATGGTTCGACTTCTGTAACAGAGTTATAGTGCGGATCGCCAATCAAAGCAACGCGAACCGGATTTGTTGCCGCTTGCAATATCCCGAGCGAAACACATAGACAAAAAGGCGTGATTAGCATTTTTCTGTATTTCAAAGATGGCGCTCCTTTAGCCTGCGTACCATAATTTGATTATTTCAGCAACAGCATTTTTCTGACCTTAATTTCCCCTGCCGCCTGAACCTTTACGAAATACACTCCGCTCGTCAAATTGCCGGCGTCATATTTGATTTTATGAATACCGTTGTTTTGCCGACCGTGCGCCAGCGTTTTTACATGACGTCCCAGAATATCATAAACCGTCACGGTCACTTCTGACGGATGCGCAATATAATATTGGATAAATGTTTCGGCGTTAAACGGATTGGGATAATTCGGATAGAGTGTCAGGCGATCGGGCAATGCAACTTCTGGATCGGATCGAATACTCAGCGTTCCGAGCGTTCGGTTAGCCGGCTGATCTCCCGCGTCGTAGTAATACCAACTAGCACCATAATCTATCAGAATATCCGGTGCGATCATCTTCAAATCGAAACGATGATC
>JALOAB010000307.1 GCA_023229045.1 Fidelibacterota bacterium | reverse complement strand
TCGGTAAGGAAAAATATAACGGGCGCGACTGTTGGGTGCTGGAACTGACGGCAACCAACAGTGAGGTCGCCTACCATTCCCGTAAAATCTGGGTGGACGCCGAGCGCTGGCTATCTTTGAAAGAGGAGCGCTTTGCGAAAAGCGGGCGCCTGCTCAAGCAAACCGAAATCCTCGAGGTTTTTCAACAGGACGGCCGCTGGTTGCCGAAAAGAGCGACTTTCAAGGATATGCTCTCGCGCGGCGATGGAACAGAATATATTATCGACTCCATCGATTTCAACGTCCAAATCCCGGAGTACCAGTTCACCAAGGCCGCCCTGCGGAAGTAGGGAGCTTTTACCACGAATTAACATGAATAAGAACGCTAATAAACACAAAGAATAATATGCTTATTGTTGATCTGGTTCATCAGATCGGGTAGAACGCGGGTCCGTAACATCGTCAAGGATGAAAATAGGGATTGCATTGACAGTGTCAATGCACGCAACCCCAAGGTTGCATTCAAATTTCTTTCCCCGCTTGACTTGTAAACGCTCTAATATTATGAGAGCATTCCACGCTTAGGACAAAAACCAATTTAATCTGGAATTTTCGATTGCTTTTTAATATTATCAATAGTACTTTTAATCGTGCTGTTTACAAATTATAATGGAGGGCAATGATATGGAAATCCTGACCGCTAATGATCTAAAAACCAAGGGCATTTCTGCTATTAATGACGATTTGTTAAAAAACCAGGAAATTATCGTTTCCGTACACGGGAAGAGTAAATACATCCTGATGGATATGGACCGCTATAACTATTTGCGGGAGTGTGAACTGAGCGCCGCTGTTGTCGAATCTATAAAAGAATATCAGTCCGGCGATTTTATCAACGAATCGGTTGATGAACACATCCGCCGGATTAAAAATGAATTATAAAATTTGCTACACCAAATCATATAACCGGTTGGCTGCCCGGTTCATTAGATTTCACCCTGAATTAGAAGAACAATATCGAAAAACGCTACAACTGCTGGAGTTGAATCCTTTTCATAAATCCCTGCGACTCCATGCCATTAAAGGTCAATTCGACAATCTTTATTCCGTATCAATCAACTTAAAATACCGTTTACTGATTATCCTGATTATTAAGGAAAAAACCATTATTCCGGTCAATATCGGTAGTTACGACCAGGTATATTAACTATATTTTCCCGTTGGGTCGGGTCTTCAGACCTGGCACTTTTATAACATTCTTCAGAATATTCTCAATCGAGCGGCCGATTATCCCGGCGCTTTGCCGGCTGTAGCCACCCGATAATAACATCATAACCGGGACATGCCGGTCAAGCGCCTCTCTGAAGACCAGTTGATCTCTTTGGATTATGCCGGCTTCAGAAACACTTAAGCGCCCCAGTGGATCTTTCTGGAAAATATCCGTTCCGGCATTATAGATAATCAACCCCGGCTGCTCCTTACTAAGGATGACACTTATTGTATCCGTGAGCAGATTTAGATATTCAGCATCCGCTGTTTGCTGTAAAATTGGAAAGTCGTATTTTATATGGATTCTAGCGGGGCCATCCCTCGGATATATCTGACAGTTGTAGACATCCATCACCACAACCCGTTTATCATCCATAAAAATGGACTCATAACCATTGCCCTGGTGCGCATCCAGATCAATAATCATGATTTTCAGAGTACTGTCTTTTTGCCACAGTTTCATTGCGGCGATAGGAATATCCGCAAAGTAGCTAAAACCACTGCCGGCATCCGCTTTGGCATGATGATAGCCACCAGACAGATTAATCGCCCATCCATACTGCAAGGCCAGTTCCGCCCCGAGTATCGTCCCGCCGGTTCCATATTTCATCGGAACAAGCACTCGTTTCTGTAAAAGTCGGTTCGGTACGAATTTTAACGGCGGCATCTGTCCGATTCGCGCAATCACTTCCGATTTTTTTAAAGATTCCAGATACGATCCCGTATGTACCAATCTGATATCGCTTTCGCTGACTTTTTCAGGACAATAAAACCGGTTTTCGTCGATCCCGCAATTAGTCTTTATATATTTATAAACCTTCTTATATTTTTTCGTATCGAACGGGTGGAGTTTCTGAATCCCAAACAGGCTGATATTATATTGCGGTGAATAGATAATCGGTAATTTGGATTGCGATAGAGAATTGACAACCGACAGAAGAACAACTAATACAATTGCGATTTGGCTGTTATTCTTCATGATTTTTGCTTTTGCTGGGATATTTTCCAAAACCGCTTCATTTAAAATTTTTATTCCTTTTCGTCTCCAATTATTTTAATCATTTTACTTTAGTTTATCAAGTAACTGGTTTTCAGCGCCGACAAATTGGTTTCGGCTCCAATGGACCGTGGGAAACGGCATTGATTGTCATTAATCGTCATTCCGCGCCGTTGGTGGTGTAATTCGGTAGACGCTCGGTTGTCAACAATTGTTACCCGAAGGACGATTGGTTTGAACATTTAATGGCAATCAGTTTCAAATTAATCCTGTAAATCCTGTCAGAAAAGTATTTAAATATCTTTGTGTCTTAGAGCTTTTGTGGTAAAAAACAAAAAGCCACCCGCCTCGCGACGGATGGCTTTCTATTTTATTCCATGGCGGGAGCTATTCGATACGCTTCAGGGTTTCGACCAGCAAACGCCAGAAATTCTCAACAGTCTTAATTTCGACGCGTTCATCCGGCGAATGGGCTCCCAGAATGGTCGGCCCAAACGAGATCATATCCATGCCGGGTGAAGTCGCGCCGATGATACCACATTCCAGACCGGCATGAATCGCCTTGACATGCGGCTCGACGCCAAACAGATCAGCATAGACATTTTTCATTAATGCCAGGATTTTCGAATCCATGTTGGGTGTCCATGAGGGATAACCGCCACCTTGAGTGACCTCTGCTCCGGCCAGGCGCCCGCAGGCGGTAACCTTATCGGCTACGCCTTGAATCTCGGAAGCAAT
>JALOAB010000304.1 GCA_023229045.1 Fidelibacterota bacterium | reverse complement strand
TTTCAGCAACCATAATTCCAATAGTCGTGATTATTTTCGCCATATTGCTAATTACGTCGCTGAACCTTGGAGATTTTTCGAATAAGCAATTAAACTTTGGTGAAACTGGTGTTGATGTTATTGGTTACCCGCTTCTATTGGGGAAAGGACAACAGTCCTATCTTTTCTTTACTCTTAATTTATTCGTCACAATTCTGGCACAGTCAGTTGGAAGCGGAATATTTACTTTTGGAGAAGAATTTGGATGGAGAGGTTATTTGCAGGGAAAGTTGATAGATCGTTTTGGATTAAACCGCGGCCTGATTTTCTTAGGCGTGGTTTGGGGATATTGGCATTTACCGGTAGTACTGATGGGATACAATTTTCCGACAAGTCCTGTGCTGGGGGCATTAATATTAATGCCTCTTGGTTGCGTCTTCATGGGAATATTTCTCGGGTGGATTTATGTGGCGTCGAAAAGTATCTGGATGCCAATGATCGCACATGGAGCAATGAATCTTACTGCTATGCTAATGCTAAACGAAATTGTGATGTCGGTAGATAAATTGTACCAAGGATTGATATTTATCGGTGCTTGGGGAGTAATTGCCGCATTGTTACTAATTGTTCTCAATTTGAAAAAGCCTGGATTACGACAGAGCACGAAGGAAAGTTAATTAATAGCATGTCATCAATTTAATATCTGACATCATCGAAGATCCGAGACCATAGGAATGACACGTAAACTGAATAATGATACGGGCTTACAAGACTGGAAGACAGAACACCCGGCGGTAAAATACGTTATACTGCATGCAATGAGCCAGCAATTACCAGATAAAAATTAAACTGACTTTTGACAGAAGATTTTAAAGCGACAGAACAGATGACATTTAGATTATGAGCAATGCAAAAATATCCATCCGTTTCTTTGACGACCGCGAAGTGCGGGCTGTTTGGGATCAAGACAACGTCAAGTGGTGGTTTAGCGTGTTGGATATTGTCGCCGTGCTTACCGATCAGGACGACTACGCTAAAACCCGTAACTACTGGAAATATCTTAAAGCCAAATTGAAAAAAGAAAAAAACGAGTTGGTTAGTGCCACTACCCAACTGAAACTTTTAGCAAGTGATGGTAAACGCTATTTAACCGATATGTTGGGCACACTCATTTATAGCTTGGGGGATCAGAATGGATAAAGAGATAATCTACAGGACACTTTTCGTCCTTGCACTCATCGCAATGATGATTATTCGTTTCTACTACCAATCCAAGATATTGCGGGATAAGAGAGCAATCACGATCCAAGAAAACAGTATCGGCCTCATCGCAGGAAGTATCGCAGCGCTCACAACGATAATCTTTGGCTTGGAATATATCTTATTCCCGTGTTCTTTCTCATTTGCCTATGTATTGCGTTATCCAGATTGGATAAGGTGGCTTGGAGGCCTTGCATTGGCAGGGGGCATAACGCTGTTAGGTACTGCGCATCATCATCTTGGGAAGAGCTTCCATTCCCTGATGGTGTCGAAGGAAAATCAGGTGCTGGTGGAAACAGGGCCTTATCACTGGGTGCGGCATCCAATTTACACAGCATATCTATTGAGCTATATGGGCGGAGGATTACTTGCAAGCAATTTGGTCCTAACAGTCGTGCCAGTGATAATGTATGCGATCATGGTAGTAATACGGATGGGAAAAGAGGAAAAGATTATGGAAGAGCAGTTTGGTCAAAGATATATCGAGTACGAGAAGAGAACTGGAAGATTACTGCCTAGAATCAGGAGTAGAGCGTAAAAAAACAAGTGCGCCCAACACAGCGTGCACCCGACGGGTGAGACTCGAAGCGTTTTCAGGCATTTTGTGTGGCTCCAAGCTGGTTCCGGCAAAAGGCGTTTGTCCGATATGCTGGATTACACTGGCATTATTGCCTTAGGCAAAGAATTTCCGGGCAAGAAGGCCAACCGTTTCGTTGAATGGTTTACTTTCAGTGCTGAAAGCATAGACGTAAAAAGTAAAACAAAAGCGTATGCCCTGTTTGAAAGTTCTTTTATCAACAGCATAGAAGTTGGTACAACCAAAGGTTTGCAACAGATCCACGCTTATTTATTTGGCGGATTGTATGATTTTGCGGGACAAATCAGACCAAAAAATATTTCAAAAGAGGGTTTTCAATTTGCCGCATCGCGCTTTTTGGGCGAAACATTAAAGCAAATAGACGCAATGCCCGAAGTGACATTTGACGAAATCGTAAATAAATATGTCGAAGTGAACATGGCTCACCCTTTTATGGAAGGTAATGGCAGAACCACCAGAATATGGTTGGATTTAATACTAAAAAAACGCCTCAAAAAATGCGTGGATTGGAGTAAAATAAGCAAGCGGGATTACATGAACGCCATGAGGCTAAGTCCAACCGAAAGCAGTGTCCTAAAATCACTTTTGAAAAAAGCGCTGACCACCAAAATAAACGACCGCGAAATGTTTATGAAAGGGATTGACTACTCCTATTACTACGAAGAGAATGGCTAAAAAAACAGCAAAACTTAGATAGATAATTTTATATCTGAATCTGCTTATAAAGTCATCAATGATTGCATATTGCAGTTTGACATGCGGATATAGAACCTGTTTCAAATTGAAGATGCAAATTTCAAATTGAAATGGATTTTGAAACACTTTGCGCGTCGCTTAATAAAATGACTCGCCCGCCTGACCAAGTCACTCGGGCAAGCCCGCCTTTTCCGCTATCGCGCAAAATTCGGGCAGGCAACTCGAAACTCGTAACTCGACAACTATTGATTGACTATGAATGACATCCCGACGAAAGTCGGGATCAATGACCATCCATGACGCAATTTATTCGCAATTTTTCTTCAGTCCGGAGATTTCCCACGGCAGGATGATTCTGCCGGGTGTATTCAATTCATCCCGCACGCGTAAAAAGCTTACTCCAGCGTATTGAGCCTTAGACGCAACGACTTTGCTCCATTCTGCAAAAGGAGTCT
>JALOAB010000303.1 GCA_023229045.1 Fidelibacterota bacterium | reverse complement strand
CGGCATAAGTCAGAGCTAGCGTGACAGCGTCGTCCCAGGGTTGTTTGTTGGGCGGCGTATAGATCGCGATTTTGGCGGCTTTTTCCAGCAGTACGACATCCATATTATTTTCTTCGATAGTGGCATATATTTGTAAAACCTGCGCCGCACTAACCTCCTCATAAGAAACTCCCCGCAAACGTAACTCTTTGACAATTCCCGGATAATTATCCAGTATAAATGCGCCACCCCGGAAATTCAACAGCCACTCGACATTGACGCCCTGTTTCAAACTCCAATAGGTAATACCATAGGCTTTGAGATGGTCGCTCTGCGTCTGATCCATCGGAATCAGAATCTTCTGCGCCCAACCCGGCATGGCGAAATTCAAAATCAGAAGAACCAGGATAATGAACTGACAGGTGCGTGACATACAGTTTAACTTTCCTTCTTTATTAGCTGAATTTGATGAAGTTCGCGCAGGCGTTTACGGGCATTGTCTCGCCATAGAGAACCAGAGCATTTTTCGAGGATAAATTCATAATATTGAGCCGCTCGCCGCAGGTTACCGTCGCGCCGATCGGCGATTTCCGCCAGCATATAAGCCATCTGGTCGGCATTTTCATGCTCAAGGTTAAAGAACACGGCGGCCACAGCTTCGGCTTCAGCGATCCGATTGAATTGCAGATGTATTTGAGTCAACCGGAAACGACCAGTCATACTAACCGGCACATCCGGGTATTTCTGCAGGAGAAACTTATAAACCTGTTCAGCCTCACTCAATTTATTCTGGCGAAAAAGCAATTCAGCCCGGGCGAATTCGCCAAAAGCCTTTTGACCAACTGCCGCGGTTTCGATGTAATTCAGACGATAAAAAGTGTCGAAACTGACTACATCATTGAACAGTGGATGCCGAGCTCCAAGCAAGGGTACCAGGTTCTTCAATTCCGATTCCAGAGAATCAAACTCCTGCGCCAGAAAGTAAGTCAGCGCGAGCCGTACGCGTAAATTTCCTTCATCAGGCGTTCCCTCCCATCGTTCAGCCTCACTGCGAAAGTGGCTGGTCGCGGCCTGAAGATCTCCGCTGACTATCAATACTTCACCGATCCGGGTTCCACACTTCAAAACCAGTTGGCGATCGCGGGTAGCGCTTTGCGCTCGGCGAAATAGATACAATGCCCCGTCGAAGTCACGAACCACCCGAAACCGCAGGTCAGCCAGGCGATATAGAGCCTGCGCAGAATAAACGCTTTTAGGTTGATCCACGATTAATGAATCATAAATCGCAAACGCTTTCTGCAGACCGGTATTATCCTGTTCAATCTGCTGAACAAAATCGGTATTGAAAAATAAATTGCCGGGATAAAAATAATGCAGGGGTTCGGGCGTCGTTTCTTGCAGTACAGCTCTCTCGAAAGCTTCGGCTAATCCCAGCAAGGCTTGGGGAGCGGCGCTTTGCAATTCCTTATTAGCCAGAATAGCAGAGTAAAAATCCTGCGCCAGGTCATAGCGTTGGATTTGTACAAGATTTTTTGCCATTGATAGAGCCTGATCGCCACGAAAGCCGGTCAGAGTTTCAACCTGGAAAATTTCCGCCTGCGCCTCAGCAAAACGTTCATGTTTAAAAAGTATATCCGCTCTCAAGCGATGCAGGTCAGCCTGACCCGGCGTGCTATTTATCTCCGACTGAATCAGTGAATCCAACCTGACGAATAAAACCGAATCCGTCGGAAAACGTAAAATCTGCCCGGCAATCAAATTATAATTACGCGGATTAGCCCGCGCATAACGCAACAATTCACCGGTTGCCGTAATGTATTTGCCACGTTGAATCTGAAAATTCGCCAGCTCTAATGTCATAAAATCAGGTTGATTCGAATGCGTGCGTGCTTGCTTTATAAGCGCCTCAGCCTCATCGAACAATCGCAACCCGATCATTTCATTGAAAAGAATATTATAGAGGAAAGCGGTATGGTTGAATTTATCGAGCGCCGCCTGCCATTCCCGGAAAGCCAGTGCGCTGTCTCCGCGTAAATAATATAATTTGCCGAGATCGACGGCCGCATTTTCATTGCGCGGATTTATCTGAGTGAAACGGGTGATTACTCGCTCGAGTTCCGGCAGGTTTTTTTGCCTGAACAACAGATTTACATAATTATTGTAATAACTGAAATTGTGCGGCTGATTATCGACCAGGTATCGATAGATTTCGGCGGCTTGTTCCATTTGCCCCTGGCGTTCGAAACGCTGAGCCTGATTAAAACGTAAATTCATCTGGCGTTCATCGGGAGAAATCACTTTCACCTGGGCTATCCCTGAAACCGTCATTCCGATGCTTATAAGTAGCAAGATACCGAATTGTCGCATATTTTTCATTCGACCGTTTCCTGGCTTAATTCTTCAAAATAGCGCCGGATGAGACTCTCATATTCTTTTGAATAGCCGTCGCGCAGGGCTTTTTCAAGGTTTTCCCGTAGAAGAGTATGTCGCTCACCAAGATCGGCTGGCAAGCCATCCGGCGAAATACGTACGATTTGCTCTCCGGTTTTACTCTGGCGTTCTTCTTTAAAATCCTGGGTGCGTAATGATTTTTGGGCATCCAGAAGTCGCGACAGGATTTTCTGCTGACGCTCCAGCGTACGGCGCAAAACCTGATTATTCTGTAAATCCTTGATAACCTCTTCCATGTCTTTGGCTACACCGCCGAGATCACCGGATTGTTTAGTCGACGAGCCTTGTTGCATTTCCTCGCGTAGTTTTTCAAGCGACTGGCGAATTCGTTGCTGGCGGGCGGCTAATTGTTGTAAAGTACCCTGATCACCTGGCGAACCCAATCCCAGCATCTGTGTTTCTTCATTTAAACCCTGTTGCATGCCGGCCATTTTTTGTAATTGTTCAAGATAACTTTCAAAACCGGAAGCCGAACCGCTCTGTTGCAATTCTTCCATCGACATCATCAAATCCAGGGCGGTCATATTGAGGGCGGTCGTCGCCTGATTCGCCGAACGCGCGGCCATAGTCG
>JALOAB010000301.1 GCA_023229045.1 Fidelibacterota bacterium | reverse complement strand
ATCGGAGTGGTAACGATCCCAGCCGCTATCACGCCGCTCTTTTTGAGAAATTCGCGTCTTTTCACTAAACCCCCTGAATAAGGTTTTTAACAGGTCTATTTTACTCAAATCTATTAGTCAAATCCAAAATTACAGCCAAATATATACTACCAGAATCAAACGTAATCTCTAAATTTTAAACCCGAAAAACAAGTGGGTTTTACAAAATAATAAGGATTATTCGTCGATAATTTCAAAGTTGAATTGTCAGGAAATTTGGGCGCTTAGTCAACGATACTGTATTTTTTCGGAAAAATGTAATATATTCGGCCGTGGTTTTGATTTTTATGAGCAGGCTAAATCTTAAGGGAGCCAATTAAATGGAAAAGAAATCGGTCCTTTTCATTTGTACCGGGAATTCTGTGCGCAGTCAAATGGCCGAAGCTCTCCTACGCCATTTCGGTGGCGATCAGTTCGAGGTTTTCAGCGCCGGTTTCACACCCGCCGGAATTCACCGTTTCACCAAACAGGTTTTAAGTGAAATCGGTATCCGGGTAGACGACCAGTTTTCCAAACATGTTGATACATATTTAGATCGTTCTTTCGATTATGTAATTGTATTGTGCGAAGTCGCCGCTCTGAGTTGCCCGCCTTTCGCGGGAAATGCCGAGCGCATCAATTGGTTTATAGATGATCCGATCCGGGTCTTCGGCAGTGAAGAAAGGCGATTAATGGCCTTCAAAATTACCCGTAATATTTTAAAGGAGCGGATTATGAAATTTATCAAGGAGAAGGGCGCTCCCCAACCGGATTGATAGTTAATTACGACAGGCGTAACAGAATTGAACGCCTAACATTTTTCTCATTCAAGCGTCTAAAATTAGTTGTATATGAAGGATGCTTGAAAAGAGTCGAAAAAATGATTATTTTTAGGCAGTTTGGAACAACGTTATTTGCAAGTTGTTGAAAAATTTATGAAAAGAACATTCATTGTTGCTTTTGTATTATTAAACCTGACAAGCATCGGATTTTCCCAATTTGGAAAAAATAAGGTGCAGTATAATAGTTACGACTGGTCATATTTACAGTCGGAAAATATGGACATTTATTTTTATAAAGGCGGCGAAGCCCTGGCAGAGTTCGCGGCGCCCATTGGAGAGCAGGCCCTGAAAAATATTTGTAAAGTTCTTAATTGGCGCTTGCGCAAGCGGGTAACGCTGGTGATTTATAATTCCCACAGCGATTTTCAGCAAACCAACGTGACCCTTTCTTATCTTTACGAGGGCATCGGCGGGTTCACCGAACTTTTTAAGAACCGGGCGGTCGTTCCCTTCGAGGGTTCATATTACGATTTCTGGCACGTCATCCGGCATGAACTGGTGCACGTGGTGGTCAACGATATGATATACGGCGGTAATGTTCAGAGCATTATTTCCGGGCGCGTCAGATTGAATATTCCGCTCTGGATGAATGAAGGGTTGGCTGAATATATTTCATACGGTTGGACCGCTCAGACCGATCTGATAATGCGCGATATTGCCCTTAACAGTAATATTCCCAATATCGAACATCTTGACTATTATTCGGCTTACCAGGGCGGCAATTCGGTATATCGCTTCATTGCGGATAAATATGGGGTCGAAAAAATCGGTCAGATTTGGGCTCAAATGAAGAGTCGCGGAAGTGCCGATAAGGGACTAAAATCTGCTATCGGTATGGATATGAAGGAGCTGACCGAGCAGTGGCATCGCTGGATGCGAACCGAATACTGGCCGGACGTTGCCGACCGCGATGAGATTCAGGAAATTGCCATAAAGCTCACCGATCATAAGAAATTGAAAAATTACTTCAATACCGGACCGGCGATCTCGCCTCTCGGCGATAAAATCGCCCTGATGTCGGATCGCAAGGGTTATGCCGATATCTTTCTGATCAATGCGACGGATGGAAAAGTCATTAAGCGGCTGGTAGGCGGTCAACGCACACCTGACCTCGAAGAATTAAAATGGCTCAATCCGCGCCTGAGCTGGTCGCCGGATGGTAAAAAGATCACAATGGCCGTAAAAAGTGGCGCGCGCGACGCTCTGATAATCGTCGATGTTGCCACTAAAAAACGCCAGCGCCTGGTTTTTGAGGATCTCGACGAAATTTTCACAGCCGCCTGGTCGCCGGATGGCAACTCAATTGCTTTTGTAGGATTAAAAAACGGCCGAACCGATTTGTACTTGTATAATCTTAACAATGCCATCCTTACCCAGGTTACCAACGACGAATTTCCGGATTTTGAACCAGCCTGGTCGCCGGACGGCAAGCGAATCGCATTTTCCTCTCAAAGACCAACCGAAACCGACAGCCTGCCGGAGCTTCCGCATATAGTGGGCATGAAATATTTACAAACCGACCTTTTTTATGTTGATATAACAACCCGACAGATTACCCGTTTGACCGACTCTCCCTGGAGTGAAAATTATCCGGTTTGGGCTAATACGCGCGATGCGATTATTTATACATCTGATTTTCATGGTATTTCAAACATATATATCATGGATCTGGAGAGCAACGAGAGTCGCGCTATTACCAATGTTATGACGGGCGTTTTTCAACCCAGCCTTTCAAAAGACGATCTGCGTCTGGTTTTTGCCGGGTATGCCGGGAACGGTTGGGATGTTTATTCGCTCAGCAATCCGCTGGACTTGTGGGAGAAGTCCAGGGAGATCAAACCTACAATATATGCCAAAACCCTGATGGAGTCCTGGGAAAACCCCGATAAGCACGATCGCTTCAAATTTCCAGGTCCGGATGAAATCCAGGCCGCTCGTCCTCAGAGTACACAGACAATTGGCAATTATTCAAATTATGTCTTCGCACCCAATTATCATTATGAAACGATCGGAGAATCTGAAGGTGCCCCAGCGGACACAATCCCCGTAGCTGAAAAACACGACACCCTAACCAGCCGCAGTGGAAAATATACGGTTGTACCGTATAAAACCAGGTTTACTCTCGATATGGTCTATAGCCAGGCTGGCTGGAGTAATCTCTGGGGGCCACA
>JALOAB010000302.1 GCA_023229045.1 Fidelibacterota bacterium | reverse complement strand
ATTCATAGCGCAGATGATAATATCGGCACGGGCTAAGCCTTCTTGAATCGAAATATAATTAACGTTGGAGTGTTTCATAACAATGTCAACGCCGAGGACCTGCATGCCCAGCCCGGTTCCGATTTTTACGACTTCATGACCGATGTTGCCAACGCCTACGACGAGGAGCGTTTTTCCGGCGCATTCCTGTCCGGTTAAACCGTCGCGATGGAATTGTTGAAAATTCCGGGATTGCTGAGGAAGTTTTCGTAAAAGCGCCAAACTGAGCAGGATCGCCTGTTCCGCGACTGCGCGATGACAATAGAGCGGGAGGTAGCCGAGCCGGATTGTCAATTTACTAAATTTAGCGAGATCTAAAAGATGATTATAGCCGGTACTGCGACTGAGAACACCTTTCAAATCAGGCAACCATGAATTCGGTATTTCCGATTGAGTGCGAATACTGATCAAATCCGCCGGCGGGTGAGTATGCGCGCTTTCCTGAATGGTTCGCCAGTCGAATTCGGCTTTAATGTCTGCCGGCAGAAAACGCCTGAGCACTTCGGCCTCTTCCCGGAATGCTTCGTAGAAAAAAACTTGTGTCATAAAATTCCTAAAATCCTGTTTACTTCGGTTGACGGAAGGTTTTTCCGGTCATTAATAAACTGCTAAAAGTCGGTTTCTGTCAGCTGATATTTCCGGTTTCCCAGACCGATTTTCTCGCCGTATTCAAGTTGGACGGAATAATCAATGTCCGGATAGGCGCGTTGGGCAATACTTACGGAATCCTCCTGACTGGTCAGGTCAATCACCGCCTGATCGACCGGATCGTGAGCTTTAAAGCGCATTAAAAGAATCTGACTGACTGGCATGCGGTTCATTTTCATCGACCGGAATTTAAGTTGCTGACGGTCAATTGGCAATTTGAAAGTGGAAAAAGGAGTAGCAGGTGACAGGTCGCGGGAGTGGCGACTGAATGTTTGAATGGTTGCATGAATGCACGGTTTCTGGTGACCGGTATCGGGTATGCGGTTTAGGAAATCTGGTTAAGATGATAGATAGTCGATATTAGATGGTCGAATGAAAAATGATAAAGCTCAGTTGTCAATTCGAAATCGCCAGTATTTTTACCGCTTATCATTTTCACGCGCCGCTTATAAAACAATCTCTTGGGCTTTCTCGTCTCAAAGTGTAAATTTCCGATTGTTTATTGAACAAAAAATAGTGGTGTCGTTATGAATACTATGGGCAAAAAGTCAATGATGTTGATCCTGTTCGCTCTGATAGTGGTTAGTCCGTTATCGGGCGCGAAAAGGATTGACTTTACTGAAGCCAGAGCCAGGTATTCCGGTTTGTCGATCTTTCAGACTAATGATGGGACGGGATTTGGCGGCTATTTTGAATATTCGCTGAAGAATGCCGACCGCTTAGCCGCCCAGCTTAATTTTACGATTGTCAGCGGCGACGATTACCCGATTTATAACTACGATCCGTATTATGATCAGATTTATTATTATGAGAATCCCGTCAAGCGTCGGTTGATGTTTCTCTCATTCTATGGCGGCTATAAAAAAGTGTTATTTGCCGATAAAATTGCTAACAATTTCCGACCTTTTATCGGATGTATGGGCGGAGCGGTGATGGCGCTCGATCCGCCTAACATTCCCGAATTCGGTAAGCGGATCAAAAAAATGACCACTGCCTGGGCGCCGGCGTTCCAGTTCGGCGGCGGAATCGATTTTCTCTACGGACCAGGCACGCTCGTTTCATTGTTCGCAGGATACGAATATTTGCGATTCGCGCACAAAATTGATTTGCCACAGCCTTATTACGATATAAGCGGAATTTATTATGTAAGCAGGTATTCCGGTCAGAAGGATTTCAGCGGATTGGTGATCAGACTAAGTTTTGGTAAAAAATTATAATGCACGCTTACCAGTTTTACAGTGCGCCTGAGAAAGAGCTTCCCGGAGAGCTTTTAGTCCTCGAAGATGACGAATTCCGCCATTGTTGCCGGGTTCTGCGGAAGACTATTGGTGATGAGATCGACGTATTCGACGGCAAGGGTCGGCGCTGGACGGCGCGGATCGAAGCGATGGGCAAAGCCAGCGCGGAATGTAAAATAATCAAAGAATGCGCTCCTCAGCCGCGACTCAAACCCAGCCTGTTACTGGGAGTCGGGATTCTGAAAACTAACCAGATTGACGAAATTGTCGTGAATGCCACCGCGCTGGAAGCATCCGTGATCGCCTTCCTGCCTACGGTTCATTCGATAAAAAACCGAATCAACAAGCCGCGATTGGAAAAATTGGCTTTGACAGCCGCGAAGCAATCCGGTCAGGCTTATCTGCCGCAGATTCTTGCGCTTTCGATGGCGGAGTGGTTGCAGTTAAATTCCGCTGTGGAACTTAAATTAATCGCCGAACAGCAGGATTCGGTTACTTTGAATCAAATTAAAAATATAAAAACCGCCGGGCAGGTAGCCGTGATGATCGGACCGGAAGGCGGCTTTGATAGCGCTGAAATTCAGCAAGCCCGGCAAGCCGGTTTCATAAAAGTGAACATTTTTCCTTATCGTCTGCGGACGGAACTGGCGGCTGTGACGAGCTTAGCCGCCATCCGCACGCTGACCGCCAATTAATAATGAGGCAAACGATAAATACTGACTGTATTTTCTGTAAAATCGCCGCGGGCGAATTCGGCACCGAGTTTCTGTACGAATCGCCGGAGATCGTCGCCTTTCGCGATATTCATCCCAAAGCGCCAACGCATATCCTGATCATTCCGCGCCGGCACATTCCTAAAGTGAGCGATCTGACGGAAGAGGATGAAAAATTAATCGGGCGGATGATTACAGTTGCCAATATTCTGGCAGAGCAGGAGGGACTCAGGGAGCGCGGCTTTCGCCTGATTTTCAATTGCGGTCGCGAAAGCGGTCAGGAAGTTTTCCATTTGCACTTGCATTTACTGGGCGGTCGCTTGTTTAACTGGCCTCCGGGTTAGGAATAAAATATCAGTGTACATTTCGAATCTCACGCTTTACGGCTTCAAG
>JALOAB010000300.1 GCA_023229045.1 Fidelibacterota bacterium | reverse complement strand
GACGAAGCCACTGCCGGTTATGTGATTAATGATGACAGCGCGCCATACGGCGAAGCCGACTATCTGATGGGGACTTTTGTGTTTCTGGATGAGGAAAATATAATTACCAATTACGGTGGCAGTGTATTTCTGGATTACGCACTCCCAAATGGCAAAATAATCTTGCAAAATGCATTAGCCCATACGATCAATGATATGGCCAGATATCGTCAGGAATATGATTTTGCTGTAACGGAAGCCGCGTATGCATTAAATCGCGATAAACATAACAAGGAATTATTAATTAACGCTTTGCAGTTTAACTACAATTTCGGTCCAATAATAGCTGACCTGGGACTATCGCATTCTTTTAGCGATAAAGCTACCGATGTGCGCTATGGCGATCCGGGAAATGAGTTTGGTTTCCAGAATGTCCAGGCTGATACAACCTTTATCGACAATAATGGCGCGCCTATTACCTATGATGTTACGCGACGTTATCTAACACCAGAAGATGTATTCGATATTAAACTTAAATCGGATGATTGGGAAAACGCTCCCATTTATGGCTGGTGCGTGACCCGTACCGAAGCGTTTAAACAACACTTATATAACGGCAATCTGGATTTTACGATTCCTTTATCTCTACTGAATACTATATCGGGTGATATTAAACTGGGCGGTAAATTCACCCGTTCAGTTCGTAACAATGATGTTGAAGCGGCTTACCGCCGAACCGGTGATAATGATTTTTACAATGGCGTGCTAACCTTTTTTGGCGCCGATGACACATTACACGTTCAAAATAATCCATTGCTCTTTTCTGATATGCGAAACACTGACTATGATAGAGGTAAATATTTCTTTGAGGGTGACTATGAATTCCTCTATGCGCTGGATAAGGAAAAGATGGATGAATTCATACCCAATGCTGTTAAGGGCTGGCTGAAATCCCGCCATGAAGCTAATTCGCTAAGAGATGATTTTGAGGGCTCGGAGCTCTTTACCGCGGCTTACATAATGGGTGATTTTAATATCGGGCCGCGTTTATCGTTAATCGGTGGCGGACGGTTCGAGCATTTCAACATGGATTATACCGCAAATTTTGTCTATTGCACCCATTCAGTCGATGGCGATGCCAATGAAAAGACCAGAACTATCGAACGCAATGACGATACCTTTTTCCCGAATGCCCAGATTCGTTATAAATTTACCGAGTGGGGCGATATCCGGGCGGCTTACTCCAAGACGATTTCGCGTCCTGATTATATGGCAATTTTACCGAGCGTTTATTATGAAAACGGCGGCGGAGTAGCGGCTGGGAATTCAAATCTAAAACCGGCTGTAGCCAATAATATCGATGTTTATATGTCTTTATATAATAATGAAATCGGTTTACTGACTATTGGCGGTTTTTATAAGAAGATCGATGATGTGTTTTTTAGAACCGAGATGTATTACCCATTCTTAAGTCATTATGGCGTGTCGTGTCCGGATTCAGCCGGAATGGTTGATGCCGGATTGAATATCATCCCCTCTCAGGTACCTGGACAAAGTACGGTGACGACTACTTATGTCAACAATCCCAATCCGGCTTATATCAGAGGTTTTGAACTTGACTGGCAGACCTATTTCTGGTATTTACCGAAGCCCTTTAATACACTGGTCCTCAGCGCTAACTATACAAAATCTTGGTCGGAAATGGATTATCAGCAGCTTGAAAGAGAAGATTCCTCTTACTCGGTTGTCGTCAATGGCAGAACGAAGTACTATACTAAGTATAAGACTGTCGAAAGAGTGCGCAATATGAGATTACTCGGTCAGGCTGATGATGTCGTCAACATTGCGATTGGGGTGAATCATAAAGGTTTTGCCGGACGCCTTTCTTTCAGATATACGGGCGAGATGCTTTCTTCTGCCGGGGTAAGACGGAATGAAATTGGAATCAGACCGGAAGACGATCTGTATACCCGACCGATTACCCGCTGGGATATTTCAATAACCCAGAAATTGCCCATTAAAGGTTTATTGATCGGTTTTGAAGGCGTAAATATTTTTCATTCACCCGAAGAGACCTATAAGATTTTCCGCAGAGCCGCTGGCGAGCCGATTATCGAAAATCTGGTAACAACCCGCTACATACCGCGCAAATTTAGCCTTTATCTGAGATATAATTTTGAATAGAATGAATCATTTTTTGTTATTAAACCAAATAAACGAAAGGAGGCTGGATGGTTTAAGAAATCGCTTGATGGCTGTTTATATGAACAGCTCGTTATTTTCATTGTTAGAAGTGTTAATTAATTAAAAGGAGATTTGTTATGAAAAAAGCATTGTTATTGTCAGTGGTAATCTGCCTGTTGCTGTTTTCCGCTGAATTTGCTCTCGGCGCTCTGGATGACTATGTCGCCGAAGTGAAGGGAGACACCCTTGTCATTAAGGATTTTGGCGATATGGAACCTGATGCGGCGGGCTCACTGCGGGAAGCCGTTGTGGCTGATTCAGTGGAGGTTCCGGCGGGTCGTGTATATGAGTTGAAAGCTAATGGATATTATCCGCTTTCGACTAATCTTACCACTCCGGCAACTCGGGCTGTGGTAATAGTTGGCGCCGATGACACTCGTTTGGTTCAAAATGCCAATGCAAGCTCAGCGCCTCCGATCATCTGCGGATTCGGCTCGAATACCGGTGGTATCAGTTTTCAGAATGATTTAACGGTTAAAAACTGCAGTATCATTCAAGCCGCCGATAAAGCTACGTTAGGTTGGGCCTTTTTTGGTGCGGCCGCCTCGAATAAAACGCTTCGGGTTGAAAACTGCCTGTTTGAACATACCCGTTGGGTCATGATTCAGTCCAATGATGCCGCAGGAACAAGTGTGTATATTAACGATTGTTACTTTGTCAATATGAGCGGTCAGGCTTGCCGGCGCAATGGTGGTGTATATGATAACGTCAATAATAATACCGCCACCATGTGGGTCGAAAACAGCACGCATGTCATGGCTCAGGGCATGATTTATAAGTTCCGCAACTATCCGGTAGACAGAATTGTTTTCAACCATA